>NZ_LWGH01000579.1:0-1324 GCF_001635395.1 Sulfitobacter sp. HI0129
GGCAAGGATCGTATCCCCGTTGGAGGACAACACCGTGACCTTTTGCGGTTCGAGATCGGCAACAGCGGAAGCGACGAGCGCGCGAACCGACTGCGCCTGCGCCCGTGACATGGATGTATTGGCCCGCGACCGAACGATGACGGAGGCGCTGGCCTCCGGGCGGACCCGCGAAAAGGCTTCCCGCTCGGGCAGGACAAGGTGCACGCGCGCGGATTCGATTCCGTTGATTGTCTGGATGGAGCGGGCCAGTTCACCTTCGAGCGCGCGCAGGCGGTTCACCTTCTGCATGAAGGTGTTCATCCCCATGCCGGACATGTCGTCGAAAAGCTCCCACCCGGGCACGCCTTCGCCGGGCAGACCGGCATCGGCCAGCGCCATGCGGGCGCGGGCCACGTCGCCCTCGGCCACGGAAATCGTGTCACCGGCGCGCGACAGTTCCACCGTCAGCCCGGCCTGTTCCAGCGTTTGCGTCATCTGCGACGCGGTGCCGGGGGACAGCTGGCTATAGACCGGCACGAAGGTCGGCGCGAAAATCGTCCGCGCGCCAATCAGGATGGCGCCGAGGATGAATAGCCCCACGCCGCCCAACATGGCGAGACGCCGCGGGCCCAATTGGCCGAGGTTGTCGAGGATCTGACGCACCTGTGTACCTGCTCTCAATATCGGGCTTTTGCCCTGTTGTTCCCGCCAGCTTTCCCATTGGAGGAAGAAGTTTCAAGCATAGTTTGGAATATCCTTGCAAAATCACCCAATCCTGCGCTCAGTGTTGCAACAATGCTTGAATTGCATTCTGTTTGTTCTTGCATGTAGTCTGGAGCGGCGGCCTGCGGTAAAGGTATACCCATGAAGAAGATCATCATCATTCCCGCGCTCATCGTTCTGAGCCTTGCCGCAGGGGCGGGGGGCCTCACGCTGGCGATCGGACCCACCGCGGCCTTGGGTCTTGTGGGCCTCGGCTCCCCCGCCGAGGCGGAGAGCGCCGATGCCGGAAAAGATGGCGAAAAGCCCGATAAAACAGGCAAATCGGATGATTACGCAGCCGGTGACGGCAAGGAAGGCAAAGAGGACAAGTCCCCCAAGGGTGACAAGAAGGGCGCCAAGAAACAGGCGGGCTTTCCGGTGCTGCCGTTTCCCGAGCTTATCGTGAACGTCACGGATGTGACCGCCACCGGGCGCCAGACGACCCGGTTCCTCAAGCTCAACATGCTGATGGTCTATGACGACAAGCAGGAGGGGGCGGACCGGCTGCTTTCCCGCGAGGTCTATTTGCGTGACACGTTTCAGGATTACCTGCGCCAGCTTCATGTCAGCGATCTGCGCGGAA
>NZ_LWGH01000580.1:0-3054 GCF_001635395.1 Sulfitobacter sp. HI0129
GGCCTCGATGTCGGCGGCGCTGGGGCCGCGCGGGGCGGGGCCGGTCCGTCCGGCGGGCGGGATTTCATAGGCTTCACCGGCCTGTTCCGCCACGGCGGCGATCTGCAGGCGGATCGGCTCCATCCACGGGGCATCCGCCGGACCGCGCTGCAGCAGGCGGTCCCAGTGGCGCAGCGCAAGGTCGGGCCGCCCGGTCTGGGCGAACATCAGGCCGATGTAATAGCGCGCAGCGCCGCTTTCGGGGTCACGCCCCAGAATGGAGCGCAGCACCGTTTCCGCCTCGGGCGAGACATAGCCGCCCGCCGCGGCAACCAGCAGTTCGGCGTAGTCCTCCACGTCCGACAGCGTTCCCTCGGCGCCCTTGATCCGCAGCACCGCTTCCTGTGCGCGGGCGGCGGCGGCATAGTTACCGATGCGCGCCTCGTTCTGTGCGAGCAGCGTGTTGCCCTGCAGATCGTCGGGGCGTTCCGCGACGGTGGCACGCAGTTTTTCCATGAGGTCGAGATAGGCCTCCGTCACGCCTTCGGGGGCGGGGCTGGGGGGCATCGATGCTTCGGCACTGGCCTGATCCGGGCGGTTGGCGCGCAGTTCTTCAGCAAAGGCGATCCTGTCGGCCAACGCGAAGTCGCCATATCCGGGCTGCCCCATCCAGCCATAGAGCGCGAGGCTGCCCGCGATAAGCACGGTTGCCACGCCGCCCGCCAGCAGCTTGCCCGAAGGACCTGCGCCCGCGACGCGGTGGCGGTCGGCGGCGGCATCGGCGGCGAGGATACGGCGCGAAATCTCTGTCCGGGTGCGTTCGGCGTCGGCCTCGGAAAGCAGGCCACGCGACTGGTCACGCTCCACTTCGGCTAGCTGATCGCGATAGACCGACAGGTCCTTCGCGGCCGCCGCGGCCTCATCCGAGAGGCCGGCGGTGCGATGCGCCCAGACGGCGCGGCCGATGGGAACGCTGACGAAAAGGGCCATCAAGGCCGCTGTGGCCCAAAAGATCACGGGAGTATGCCTGTCTTTGTCATGGGGGGTATGTAGCCTGTGCGGCCTTGCGAAAAAAGGGGCCATTTGGCGCAGCCGCGGCGCTGCGGCGCAATTGCGGTCCATGTCGCAAAACTGCTAAGCAATGCCGCGCGGAGTATCCTCTTTTTCCTCCGCATCACCAGAACGGTAAGAGCTGCCGCAGGCGGCGCGAATCCGCGCATGGACGTGCGGCGACAGATCGGGGAATGCCGGAATGAAGAAATATTCAGCCTTTGCCGTGGCCCGGGAGGCCATGCGCCATCACACCGGCTGGAACCGCGCCTGGCGGGACGCACAGCCAAAGAAGCGCTACGATGTGATCATCGTGGGTGCGGGCGGGCACGGGTTGGCGACGGCCTATTATCTTGGCAAGAACTTCGGAATCACCAATGTCGCCATTCTGGAAAAGGGCTGGCTGGGGGGCGGCAATACCGGGCGCAACACCACGATCATCCGGTCGAACTACCTGCAGGATCCCTCCGCCGCGATCTACGAAAAGGCGCGCAGTCTCTATGAGACCATGAGCCAGGATCTGAACTACAACGTGATGTTCAGCCCCCGGGGCGTGATCATGCTGGCGCAGACCGAACATGAGGTGCGCGGCTACAAGCGGACGGCCCACGCCAATGCGCTGCAGGGCGTCAAGACAGAATTCATCGGACCGGAGCGGGTCAAGCAGCTGGTGCCGATCATCGATCTGGACGGTCCGCGCTATCCGGTGCTGGGCGGGCTTTGGCAGGCCCGGGGCGGGACCGCACGGCATGACGCCGTGGCCTGGGGCTATGCCCGCGCCTGTTCGGACATGGGCATGGATGTGATCCAGAAATGCGAGGTCACCGGCATCCGGCAGGAAGGCGGCAAGGTCACCGGCGTCTCCACCAATCGCGGCGACATCGATTGCGACAAGCTGGGGATCGTGGTGGCGGGCCATTCGGGACATCTGGCCGATATGGCGGGCTTCCGTCTGCCGATCGAAAGCGTGGCTCTGCAGGCGCTCGTGTCCGAGCCGATCAAACCCTGCATGGACGTGGTCGTGATGGCCAATACCGTCCATGGCTACATGAGCCAGTCCGACAAGGGCGAAATGGTCATCGGCGGCGGCACCGACGGCTACAACAACTACACCCAGCGCGGATCCTTCCACCATATCGAGGAAACGGTCCGCGCCCTGATCGAAACCTTCCCGATGATCTCGCGCCTGAAGATGCTGCGCCAGTGGGGCGGCATCGTGGATGTGACGGGCGACCGCTCCCCCATTCTGTCGAAAACCCCGGTGGAGGGTGTGTTCGTCAACTGCGGCTGGGGCACTGGCGGCTTCAAGGCGATCCCCGGGTCAGGCTGGGGCATGGCCGAACTGATGGCAAAGGGCCATTCGCCGCTGACAGAGGCCTTCGGCCTGAACCGCTTCCGCGAAGGCCGTTTCATCGACGAAAGCGTCGCGGCAGGGGTCGCACACTGATGGCTGTTTCCCGCTCACAACGGTGTGTTTCCGCGATGCCGCGGAACTGCGCCGCAGATCAGCACGTTTTGTCCACAGTTGAATATACTGAAGGAACAAACCAATGGCTGACCCAGAAAGAAACGTCTCGGAACGCACCACGACCACGACCACGACCACCGATAACGGTGGCAGCGGCATGGGATTCATCGTGGGGGCGCTCGTCGTCATCGTCGCCATCATCGCCTATTTCCTCTTCGTTGGCGCCGACACGGACACCGCCGGGGGCGACATCAACGTCACCGTCGAAGGTTCGGACACTGCACCCGCAGCGGACGCAGTGGAAGGCACTGCCGTGGAAGGCACTGTGGCGACCGACTGACGCGAACCACCTAGAAAACGTAAACGACCGGAACGCCGGGCGCAGCACTGCGTCCGGCGTTTCGCGTGGCCGCATGCCCGCCAGAGCAGGGCGGCCTTTCGACATGCCAGCCATAGGAGCACAGCCATGCTGATCCTCACCTGTCCCAACTGCGGCGTCACCGCCGAGGAAACGGAATTTCACGCGGGCGGCGAGGCGCATCTGAAGCGGTTCGGTC
>NZ_LWGH01000581.1:0-1605 GCF_001635395.1 Sulfitobacter sp. HI0129
GCCCCGAGGTCGAGAAAGCCCTGCGGGAGTTGCGCCGCAAGGTCGAAGAGAACGCCGATTACGTCGGCGGCGAATTCGCCCGGCAGGCCCGCGCCATGCATCTGGGTGACCTGCCGCAGCGCGCCATCTACGGCGATACCAAGCCCGCCGAGGCGCGCAGCCTGCTGGAAGACGGGGTGCCCGTGCTGCCCCTGCCGTTCCGGCCCCGGCGCAAACTGTCCTGACCCGCGCGTAACGGCCCGCGCCGCCGCGGTATTTTCGCAGCCAAACGGCGCCGGTCTTGCGGCGCGGCGGGTTTGCGCCTAAACCCCGCCCCGTATCAAGGGCGAGAGGGTCGATGCCTGTACTGGTCATGAAATTCGGGGGCACCTCGGTCGCCACACTGGACCGGATCCGTCGCGCGGCGAAACGCGTGGGCGTGGAGGTTGCAAAGGGCTATGACGTCATCGTCATCGTATCGGCCATGTCAGGCAAGACGAACGAGCTTGTCGGCTGGGTGAACGAGACGTCACCGATGTACGACGCGCGCGAATACGATGCGGTCGTGTCCTCGGGCGAGAACGTGACCGCCGGGCTGATGGCGCTGACGCTGCAGGAAATGGACGTGCCCGCCCGGTCGTGGCAGGGCTGGCAGGTGCCGGTCAAGACTACGTCGGCCCATTCCGCCGCCCGGATCGAGGAAATCCCCGCCGACAACATCAACGCGAAATTCGCCCAAGGCATGCGCGTCGCCGTGGTGGCCGGTTTCCAGGGGGTGAGCCCCGAGGGCCGGATCACCACGCTGGGCCGGGGCGGGTCCGACACCACCGCCGTGGCCTTCGCCGCCGCCTTCGGGGCGGAGCGCTGCGACATCTACACCGATGTGGACGGGGTCTATACCACCGATCCGCGGATCACGTCGAAGGCGCGCAAGCTGGACAAGATCGCCTTCGAGGAGATGCTGGAACTGGCCTCTCTCGGGGCCAAGGTGCTGCAGACCCGGTCGGTCGAGCTGGCCATGCGCTACAAGGTCAAGCTGCGGGTGCTGAGCAGTTTCGAGGAACAGTCGGACGAGGCCGGAACGCTCGTTTGCGACGAGGAGGAAATCATGGAAAGCAACGTTGTGGCCGGTGTGGCCTTCAGCCGGGACGAAGCCAAGATGACGCTGGTATCGGTCGCCGACCGGCCCGGCATCGCCGCCGCCATCTTCACCGCGCTCAGCGATGCGGGCGTGAACGTGGACATGATCGTGCAGAACATCTCCGAAGAGGGGCGCACCGACATGACGTGGTCCTGCCCCGTCGATCAGGTAATGCGTGCGGAAAAGGCGATGGAGAAAGCCTCCTCCGACGGGGTGATCAACTATCAGGAACTGATCGCCGACACCGATGTCGCCAAGGTCAGCGTCGTGGGCATCGGCATGCGCAGCCACACGGGCGTCGCCGCGAAGATGTTCCAGGTCCTGTCGGGCGAAGGTATCAACATCAAGGTCATCACCACGTCGGAGATCAAGATCTCCGTCCTTATTGACCGCAAGTACATGGAACTGGCCGTGCAGGCGTTGCACGACGCGTTCGAATTGCACAAGGCGGCCTGAAGCCCCGCGCCCGCCCGCGGCGGCCCCCC
>NZ_LWGH01000582.1:0-2316 GCF_001635395.1 Sulfitobacter sp. HI0129
GCCTCCGTCACCACGCCGGCCGCGCGACCTGCCGCGAGGTCGAGCCCCCGCACGGCGCAGCCTTCGACAATTTGGGCTCCCTCGCGCGCGGCTATGGCTGCCAGCGCGGGCACCGCGACCCAGGGCTCCGCCCGCAGGTCCGAAGGGGTCGTCAGCGCCCCGGCGAAGCGGCCCGTCAGTCCGGGGAACGCCTCCGCCGTTTCGCGGGCGGATAAAATTCGGCTGTCGACCCCATTGGCGCGCGCATGGGGCAGCCAGTTCTCGTAGGCGGCGATTTCTGCTTCCGTCCGTGCGAGATAAGTGATCCCGCCCTGCACGAGCCCGATGTCGATATTGGTCTGCCCGGCCAGTTCCTGCCACAGGACATTCGCCCGCGCCATGATCGGCATCTCGTCCGGATCCCGGCCCTGCTGCCTGATCCAGCCCCAGTTCCGGCTGGATTGTTCCGCCGCGATGCGCCCCTTTTCCAGCAGAACCACCGAACGCCCGGCGCGGACCAGAAACAGCGCGGTGCATACCCCGATGATCCCGCCCCCGATCACCACAACATCCGCCCGCTCTGGCGGCGGGCCGGGGTAGGTGACCGGTTTGTCGAGGGTGAAGGGGAATGCGGGCATCGTCGTCGCCTCGTTGCGGGCGCGAGGGGGCGCTGCCCCGCCGTGCAAGGCACGGCCCCCCGGGATTTTTTACCATTTGGAAGGGCTGTCAGTCCGCGCGCAACCTTTCGAGCAGTTTGCGCATGAAGTCATGCCCGGCCTCGAACTGGGATTTTTCGATGAATTCGTTGGGCTGATGGGCCTGTGCAATGTCACCGGGGCCGCAGATGACCGCGCTGTAGCCCGCTTCCTGAAACTGGCCGGCTTCGGTGCCGTAGCTGACCTTGTGACTGGCATTGTCGCCGGTGAGTTGGCGCACCAGCGTTTCTGCCTCCCCCTCCTCCTCGGGTTGCAGGGCGGGGACGTCGAAGCGGGGCGTCACCTCGATCCGAGTGTCGGGCACCACGGCCTGCATCTGCGCCTCAACCTCGCGCACCCGTTCGAGGTAGGCGGTGCCCCAGCGGGTCTTGTCCTCCCCCGGGACGACGCGGAAATCCATGGCGAACTCGCAGTCCTTGGCGGTGATGTTATGGGCGGTGCCGCCCTTGATCATGCCAACGTGCGCCGTCGTGAAGGGCGGATCGAACATTGCCGCCAGTTCCGTGGGCGGGGCGGCCATGTTTTCCGTATTGGTGACATTGGCCCATTCGATCAGCTTGGCACCCGCCATGATTGCGTTCACGCCCGTGTGCAGCAGGGATGAATGGACCTCAAACCCGATCACATGGGTGTTGAACCCGATCCCGCCCTTGTGCCCCGTGACCGCCTGCATCGTCGAAGGCTCCCCCACGATCACGGCAGACCCCTTGGGCAGAACGGGTTGCATCGCTTGAATCATCGGGGGCGCACCGGTGCAGCCCACTTCCTCATCGAAGCTGAGGGCGATCTGCAGCGGGCGGGTCACATTGGCGTATTTCGCCTCCACCAGCGCCCAGATCGCCAGCGCGTCGAAGCCCTTCATGTCGCAGGTGCCGCGCCCGTAATAGCGCCCGTCCCTTTCGACGACGGTAAATGGATCGCTGTCCCACGGCTGACCGTCCACCGGAACCACATCGGTATGCCCCGAAAGCACCAGCGCGCCCTCTTTCCACGGCCCTACATGAGCAAAGAGCGCATGTTTGGGCTGTTCGGGATCGATGTAGCGGTGGCTTTCGATCCCGTGGCTGTCGAGATAATCGGCCACCCAGTCGATGAGCGGGATATTGGTATCGCGGCTGACCGTGGGAAAGCTGATGAGCTTGGTCATCAGCTCAAGGGGGGTAAGGCGCTCGCTCATGGGGTCCTCAATAGCCGCTGTCGGTCTTGAGCACGAAATGGCCCGGCTCGACCTCGGTGTAGACGGAAGGTTCGGGTTCGTAGTCGACGGGGTGGATGGGCGACGGGATGGGTTTGAAGTTCAGGTCCTTTTCCGCCTTGCGCTGGCGCGGATCGGCGATGGGAACGGCTTTCATCAGCGCCTGTGTATAGGGGTGCTGCGGGTTTTCGAACACCCGCTGGCGCGACCCGAGTTCGACGATCCGACCGAGGTACATGACGCCGACCTGATGGCTGACCCGTTCCACCACCGCCATGTCATGGCTGATGAACAGGAATGACAGCCCCATTTCCAGTTGCAGTTCCATCATCAGGTTCAGCACCTGCGCCTGAACGCTGACATCGAGCGCCGAGACCGCTTCATCCGCGATGATGAGCTTGGGGTTGAGCGCCAGCGGGTGGCCAT
>NZ_LWGH01000583.1:0-1974 GCF_001635395.1 Sulfitobacter sp. HI0129
CGGCGAAAACCGCGTCCCCCGGGGGCAGGGTGGGGCGTTCTTCCGACAGCAGGCGTGCCTCGATCTCCGGCAGGCCGTCATTGAAAAAGGGCAGGGCGGACCAGTCGCCCAAGCCTTCGCGGGGCAGCGTCATTGCCGTTGCGAAGCCGCCGCCACCCGCGCCAGCCGGTCCCGCGCGGCACCGCTGTCGATACTTTCGCGCGCCATGGCGACGCCTGCCTTCAGGTCGGATGCGGCCTCGGCCACGACGAGGGCCGCCGCGGCGTTGAGCAGCACGGCATCGCGATAGGCCGATTCCTCACCGTCGAGCAGGGCCGCGAACCGCTGCGCGTTCTCTTCCGGTGCGCCGCCCAGGATCGCCTCGAACGGATGTTCCGGCAGGCCCGCTTCCTCGGGATGCAGTTCGAATTCGCGCAAGGCGCCGTCTTCCCATGCGGCGACCCAGCTCACCCCGGTGATCGTCAACTCATCGGTACCGTCGCTGCCGTGGACGAGCCATGCCCTGTCCGACCCCAGCGCCCCCAGCGTTTCGGCCATGGGCCGGATCAGGTCGCGCCGGTAGGCGCCGGTCAGCTGGCGTTTCACCCCGGCGGGATTGGTCAGCGGCCCGAGGATGTTGAAGATCGTCCGCGTCCCGAGTTCGGAGCGCGTGGGCATCACATGGGCGATGGCCGGGTGATGCATGGGCGCCATCATGAAGCCGATGCCCGCCTCCGCCAGTTCGCGCTCCACCACTTTCGGCCCTACCATGACGTTGAGACCCATCTGCGTCAGCGCATCCGCCGCACCCGATTTGGACGACAGGTTGCGGTTGCCGTGCTTGGCCACCACGACGCCCGCCCCGGCCACCACGAAGGCCGTGGCGGTGGAAATGTTGAGCGTGCCCTTGCCGTCGCCGCCGGTGCCCACGATGTCCATCGCGCCCTCGGGCGCGGTCACGGCGTGGCATTTGGTGCGCATCACATGGGCGGCGGCGGCGTATTCATCCACGGTTTCGCCCCGGGTCCGCAACGCCATCAGAAAGCCGCCGATCTGGCTCGGCGTTGCTTCGCCGTCGAACAGGATCGCAAAGGCTTCCTGCGCCTGCGCGCGGCTCAGCGGGCCGTTGGCCGCGGCATCGATCAGCGGTTTGAGCGCCTCGCTCATGCCGGGACCTTCAAAAGATCGAGAAAGTTGCGCAACAACGCATGCCCATGGGCCGACCGGATGGATTCGGGGTGAAACTGGACGCCGTGCAGCGGCAGTTCGCGGTGTTGCAATCCCATGATGGTTCCATCCTCCAGTTCGGCGGTGACATGCAGCGCATCGGGCAGGCTTTCACGCTCCACCACCAGTGAATGGTAGCGCGTGGCCTCGAAAGGGCTGGGCAGACCGGCGAAGACGCCGCTGCCGTCGTGATGTACCAGCCCCATCTTGCCGTGCACGATGTCACGCGCGCGCACGACCTTGCCGCCAAAGACCTGCCCCAGCGTCTGATGCCCGAGGCAGACGCCAAGCAGTGGAATGCCCGCCTCTGCCGCCGCCCGTGTCGTATCGATGCAGATGCCCGCCTGATCCGGGTCGCAGGGGCCGGGGGACAACAGGATGCCGGCGGGGTTCATCGCCACCGCCTCCTCTGCTGTCAGCGCGTCGTTCCGCCGTACGACGACATCCGCCCCCAGCTCGCCCAGGTAATGCACGAGGTTGTAGGTGAAACTGTCGTAGTTATCGATGAGCAGCAACACGGGCGAAAACTTTGCGTTAAGGGCTGGGAAAGACACGCCGGGGCGCGATATATGTGGCGCATACATGTTCAGGCTTGCCAGCCGCCGTCAAGGGCGGAGGCTAAGCCGAAAGACCGGTGAATGCGGCAGCAGGTGCAGCAGGAGGTGGCGCAGGGGCTGCGCCCGAAAATGGCAGGAGAATGTTATGGCACGCGGTTTTCTTGGCGGTGTCGTCACCGGCGGTGTCGTGGTGCTTGGGGTGGGGGCCGCG
>NZ_LWGH01000584.1:0-1724 GCF_001635395.1 Sulfitobacter sp. HI0129
TTCGTGAGCGTCACCAGCTTGAAACCGGCATCACGGAGACGCGCCAGCGCGGTGGCGGCATCGGGGTGGGCGGGCATCTTGCCCAGCAACTCCTTCATCTCGTCAATGTCCGCGTCCGCGACATCGACCCCGTGATTGCGGCCCACCATGCGCAACACGCCCCCCGCCAGCGCACCGAAAGCGGTATAGCGCCCCGACAGCGTGAGCGTCTGGGAATAGAGGATGAGTTCGGGAAAGAATTCCCGCAGCACTTCCGCATCGTCGAAAAGCCGCGCGAAAAGCGGCTTCAGCGTCGTGAGGTCGAGCAGGGTTTCGTTCACGTCGAAGATCACGACGGAAGGGCGACGAAGCTGGGGCATGGGTAACGGGTCCTTGGGTCTGGGCGCAGGAGCGCGCGGTTGCATGGAAACCTAGCCGGGAAACCGCCGGTGCCAAGCACCCGATGCGCGGAGAGGAGGCTTTTGGCCATGCATCCTCCCTATGCCCCGGCGCGCCGGCATGTTAGCAGCGTTGCACGACAACTGACGGAAATGGCCCGATATGACGAAGAAAGCCCTCATCACCGGATTCCTGCCGACCGGAAGCTTGGGAATTGACTGTTGCCACGTTCAGGGTCGGGGGAACGTTATTCGTGCATCGGCTCGGATAACCCTGTCAGCGCTGTTCCCATTGCATTAGGGAGGCGTCAAAGCTTCCCGTCAAAACGGATTCCAACGAAAGATTTCCCATGATTCATCCCATCCTACTTTGCGGCGGATCGGGCACACGCCTTTGGCCGCTGTCGCGTAAATCATATCCCAAGCAGTTCGCCCGCCTGATGGGTGAGGAAAGCCTGTTCCAGGCCTCGGCAAAGCGCCTTGCGGGAGCGAGATATGCCGCGCCGCTGGTGGTTACGGGCGATCCGTTCCGTTTCATCGTGACCGAGCAGTTGGCCGCGGTCGAACTTTCGCCCGCCGGCATCCTGATCGAGCCTGAGGGTCGCAACACCGCTCCGGCGGTACTGGCCGCGGCCCTGCATTTGGCTCTTAAGGAGCCGCAGGCGCTGATGCTGGTGGCGCCTTCGGATCATGTCATCCCTGATCCCGCGGCCTTCCGCGCCGTGGTGGAGGCCGCGGCAGAGCGGGCGCAGGCGGGTGATTTGGTGACCTTTGGCATCAAACCGACCCGGCCGGAAACCGGCTACGGCTATCTCGAACTCGAGGCGGGCGCGGATGCTTCGGCCAATGCGCCCCAGCGGCTGGCCCGCTTTGTCGAAAAACCGGATGCGGCGCGGGCGGCGGAGATGCTGGAGGCGGGACGTTTCCTGTGGAACGCGGGCATTTTCCTGTTCCGCGCGGACGCCATCATCGACGCCTACCGCAAATATGCGCCCGCGCTGTTGGAGGCGGTGGAGCGGGCGGTGATGGAGGCGGCGACCGATCTGGGCTTCACCCGCCTTGCCGCCGCGCCATGGGCACAGGCCGATGATATCTCCATCGATTACGCGATCATGGAGAAAGCGGACAATCTGGCGGTGATGCCCTTTGAGGCGGGCTGGTCCGATCTGGGGGGCTGGGACGCCGTCTGGCAGGAAAGTGGCCCGGACGCGCAGGGCAACGTCTGTTCCGAAGGCGCTACGGCGATTGACTGTAGCGATACGCTGCTGCGCTCAGAAAGCGAGGGGCTGGAACTGGTAGGCATCGGGCTTGAGGGCATGATTGCCGTGGCCATGAACGATGCGGTTC
>NZ_LWGH01000585.1:0-2982 GCF_001635395.1 Sulfitobacter sp. HI0129
ATGAGTGGGGTCTACGCGGTCCGCAGTGAGTTTGACAAGCACATCGGACCGCCGTGCCAGCCCCCTCCCCGGACGCAGGCGGCGGTGCGAAACGAAAACGGGGCCGCGTCGCGGCCCCGTTCTATCTGCCGAATGAACGGCGGAAATATCAGTCGTCGGCCTGTTCGCCGTCGGGCGGGCCCATCTCTGTGGTCGGTACCTCGTCCACTGCGACGTCATCCTCGTCCTCGTCCTCATCCTGCGATGCCAGACCGGACGGCGCGGAGACCTGCGCGATCACGAAGTCACGGTCGATCGTGGGCTTCGCGCCGGCGGGCAGCTTGACGTTGGAGATCGTGGCGCTGTCACCGATTTCCAGTTCCGACACATCGACGGTGATGCTTTCGGGGATATCGGATGCGGTCACGACCAGTTCGACTTCGGGGCGTACCAGCGACAGGACGCCGCCTTTCTTCAGACCGGGGGATTCCTCTTCGCCGGTCACTTCGACGTTGATGAAGAGGTTGATCTTGGTGGTCCGCTTCAGGCGCATGAAATCGACGTGCGTGGGCAGGTCCTTGACCACGTGGCGCTGCACGTCGCGGCAGATCACGCGGACGTCGTCATGGCCGTCGACCTTCAGGTTGAACAGCGTCGCCTTGAACCGGCCAGCGCGCAGCATGGTCAGCAGTTTGTTGAACGGGATGTTGATCGGCAGCGGCTCTTTCTCGCCTCCGAACACGATCCCCGGTACCATGCCGTCACGGCGTGCCTGACGAGCGGCGCCCTTGCCTGTCCCCGTCCGTACCTGGGCTTCAAGATCTGGAATCTCTCCGGCCATTTTAATCTCCAATAAGTTAGGGCGGGACGCCTCCAAGGCTGTCGTCCCACGTGAAGTCGCGCGTATAGTCGCGTTTGGGAAAAGTGGAAAGAGGGTATTTGCCCCCTGCTTGCCCGAAAGCGGCTCAGCCCGCGGGCTTGGGCGTGTGCAGATAACCCCCGGCACTGCGCAGCCGGTCATATAGCGCGAATTCGGCTGCCCGGGCGCTGCGAAGCTGCGCCTCCACCTCTGGCGAGAGGGGGGCGTCGACCTCGGGGGAAACGTTGCGCTGCTTGATCTCGAAATCGTCGCCCAGACGATCGGCCAGGAAGCGGCGAAAGTCGGGCTGGCTCTCATAGGCGAAGAGATGATCGACCAGCACTTCGCCTGTGTCGGAGGTCAGAAACTGGAACTGGCTGCCGATCTGGGCCGCGGGCGGCGGATCGTCAGAGATGACGTGAAGCACATAGTCGTCGAAGCTCATCCCCCGGGTGCTGAGCGGGCTGCCTTCGAGCCGGGGGGCGTTGCGGTAACGGTACCAGCTTCGGATTTGCGTGACCGGATCCCGCATCACGGCGAGCGGTTCGGTCTGCGCGCCGTAGGTTTCCTGCAAAAAGGGGGCGACGCGCGCCCTGTAGCGCTGCGCCGTGACATGTTTGCGGCCCTTGGCAAAGATGATCTCCGCCTTGGGCCGCAGGGCCATTTCCACGGCGGTGGTGCCCGTCTTGGGCGTGGCCAGAAACGCCAGCCGGTGACGCAGGAAAATCAGCATGGGGCAACCATCCCTCGGGCGTTCAATCCTGCCAGTCGCCGCTGAAATCCTTGGGGATCAGCAGGTTGTGACGGCCCAATCGCTGCACCGACGTTTCCCCGCAAAGCGCCATGGTTGTATCCAACTCACGGTGGATAACCTCCAGCGCGCGGGTGACCCCGGCCTGACCCATCGCGCCCAGCCCGTAGATATAGGCGCGACCGATGTAGGTGCCCGTGGCCCCCAGCGCCAGCGCCTTCAGCACGTCCTGACCGGAGCGAATGCCGCTGTCGACATGGACCTCCATCTGATCCCCGACGGCATCCAGAATCATCGGAAGCGCCCGGATCGCGCTCAGTGCGCCGTCTAGTTGGCGCCCGCCATGGTTGCTTACCACGATGGCGTCGGCCCCGACTTCCAGCGCCTTGCGGGCGTCATCGGCATCCAGAATACCCTTGAGGATCACCTTGCCGTCCCATTGCTCTTTCAGCTTGGCGATCTTGGCCCAGTCAAGCGAGGGATCGAACTGCTGCGCCGTCCATGCACCAAGGTCGGTGGCGTCGGATACGCCTTTCACATGGCCAACGATATTGCCGAACTCGCGCCGCTTCGCGCCCAGCATCTCGCGCCCCCAGCCCCATTTGGTGGCGAGGTTGGCAATGGTGCTTGCCGTCAGCTTGGGCGGGGCGGAGAGGCCGTTCTTGATATCGCGGTGCCGTTGGCCGAGGATTTGCAGGTCGAGCGTGATGACCAGCGCGGAGCATTTCGCGTCCTTCGCACGCTGGATCAGCCGCGCCACGAAATCCTCGTCCCGCATGGTATAGAGCTGGAACCAGAAAGGCTTGGTGGTCGCCTCCGCCACATCCTCGATCGAATTGATCGACATGGTGCTGAGCGTATAGGGCACGCCGAAGGCTTCGGCCGCGCGGGCGGCCTTGATCTCGCCATCCGCGTGCTGCATCCCGGTCAACCCGACGGGGGCGAGTGCCACCGGCATCGTCACATCCTGCCCGATCATCCGGGACGCGGTGCTGCGGCCTGACATGTCGACCGCCACGCGCTGGCGCAGGCGAATCTCGTCGAAATTGTCAGAGTTGTCCCGGAACGTCTGTTCCGACCAACTTCCGCTTTCGGTGTAATCGTAGAACATCCGCGGCACGCGCCGCTTGTAGAGACGACGAAGATCTTCGATTTCGGTGATGACGGGCATGCGGTCGGGCCTCCGGCTGCGGCAGTAGAGATTGCTACCGGAGTACTCAATCCGCTGCGAGCGCACAAGCGCGCGCGCGGGCCTGCCAATCGTTCTCAGGCCGAATGCGCGCCTTCGGCCAGTGACGCTACGAAGGCCAGCACGTCCTGCACGCTATCGCCCTGTGCCAGCCGTCCGACGATGGCCGAGCCCACGACGACGCCATCGGCAACTTCGGCGATG
>NZ_LWGH01000586.1:0-4159 GCF_001635395.1 Sulfitobacter sp. HI0129
GGTTCTGTCCTGGCGGATCTCGAACACGCTGGAGGCCGACTTCTGCGTCGAAGCGCTGAACGAGGCCATTCACAAGTTCGGCCCGCCCGAGATAATGAATACGGATCAGGGATCCCAGTTCACCTCTTTCGCCTGGACAGATCGGCTCCGCCGATCAGGCGTGCGGATCTCGATGGATGGAAAAGGCCGTTTCCTCGACAACATCTTCATCGAGAGGCTGTGGCGCACCCTGAAATACGAGTGCGTCTACCTGCATGCCTGGGAGACCGGATCGGAGACGAAAGCAGCCATCCGGAAATGGATGACCTTCTACAACCACCAGCGCCCTCACTCGGCCCTCGGCGGCAAGCCACCGGCGCTGGTCTATTGGCAGAAAAATGATATCAACCAACCCGATCAGCAGGTGCAACGAGTAGCTTAATTTACGCCAGATCCTGTCCAAGAGATGGGGAGTAGCTCAGGCTCGTCTTCTAAACGAGGTCGGCGGGCGCGACGACCAGCTTACATTTTGCCCCGGTTTGGAACTAACCTCTGCCGAAGGAAAACACGAAGCAGATTTGGTTTGTTGGCTACGTGAGGCAGGGCGCTTTGATGTCCTGGCTGATCCAAAACTGGTGTTCGCAGAATGCAAATCGTTTGCGACTGAAGCGCTCAAGTCGGCAGATTTTGCGCGCATGGCTGCCCTTGGAAAGCAGTTTCCAGAGGCGGCTCTTGTGTTTTCGGTATTGAAAGAGGAGTTTTCCGACAAAGAGAAATCTTTAGCCACCACGTTCTTGAGGCGACATGCGGGCAAGTTTCACTATGGAGGCTACGAGCGACCTGTCCTATTTCTGACAGGCAAGGACCTCTACTTCAAATACGGAATAAGTGGCGGCGATGATAGTCGTTACACCTATCACGAAACTGACGCGTTGGATGAATTTGCGTCTGCTACTCAACGTCTAAACTTGGGTGCGGAAAGCCAAAATCACTGAAGCGCGCTAGGCCCGGCAACTTGCCATCGGGCGAGCGAACCACGCATCAACACGCGAAACGACTCTTGGTGGAGTTGCTGATACGCTATGTGTTTCGTGCCGATCCGTTGAACCCGATCTGTTGAACCGGCGTTGGTTTGTTGCGCGGTCGTCGCACCGAAACGCCGGGTAGGAGCTCGTCGATACGGTTTTGTGATCGGAACAGTCCGTTATCTGCGCATTTTGGTAGGATAGGAAAAAATGAGGTCGTTTATGGTGCACGTCAAAGGAAGTCGGGATTGTGGGAACTCTCCCAAAAACACGTTTTCTCAGACAATCGGTGTCGCCATCGAGAGCGGCGAATTCCTCGAAGAGGCTTTCGCAGATGACATGATATGGGAACAGCAAGGCGGCGAAACTATTGGATCGGAAGCGGTTAAAGCGGCGTTAGCTGAAGTCGATCAGCCTGTAAGTATCGTTGTCGAGCACGCAATCACCCACGGCAGAGCTGGTGCAACATCAGGCCTAGCGACCCTGCCAGACGGTAAGACACGCCGCTACAGCCATGTGATTGAATTCACAAACACAAAGGCCAACAAAGTCGCTAAGATCAAAAGTTACGTTTGACCTTTTTCAAATGACGTAGGTTTGGGCTCGGTGCTGACCTTAGAGCATGCGCTGCATCAGCATATCGGGCCGCGCTTTGTCGAGCGTGGGACGGCACAGAGCGGCTGCTCATCATAATCACCGGTGCTGCGGCGCAGTACGTCAAAACGGCCATTCGAGCCTTGTGCTCCATTAAAGCCGGCTTAAATCGAAACCTCTGCCGTCTCGTTTATTAAAAAGGCTCACGACCTCCCTTGTGTTTCGTGCATTCGCGAACACAATATCGAGTGAATGCAAGCAGTGAGAAGGGCGCCGGTTGAGGCAAAGGCAGCACAAGGTCAAATCGATGGCGCCGCTGGATCAGCGTTTCGAGATGGAGCATGGCCTCCGAGGAGAACGTTTTCGGAGTGCGTCAGGTCTATGGATGGCGACCGATCATGCCGATGGGGAGTCCTATCTACTATGGCTAGTCGAAAAGACCGGCGCTGCGGTCGATTACGATGTCGCGCGCATACTTGCGGACACCGTGCGGCGCATCCGAGGTGTTTTAGCCCGAAAGTCCGCACGCGAGGTCCTGCTGGAGGTGATCGACCTCGTCGAAGATGATCGAGAGATTGGGATCCGTTTGTCTGGCGCTGAAGGAACCCTGGCGACACTCACTGGCCGAAGCCGCCGAATGCTCGAAGATGCCGCGCGGACTTTGTCAGGTCGGGCCGGAATCTGGCGTCAGATCGGTCGGCTCGTTCGGGGACTGGGTCATCTCCATGCAGCCGATCTCGTCCATGGCGGTATCGCTGATGGCACCATCTTCACGGTCAACATGGAGCCTCTGGAGTTGAAACTCGGTGGCTACGAAGGCTGTGTCCATATCGGCTCACTTGGCAGCGGAGGCGCTGGTCTTTTGCGGCCCGGCACCGTCGTCTCGCACAGCCAAGACTGGCGCGATCTCGGGACCATTGCCGCTCGGCTCCTGCTCCAGAGCGACGGAGACGGCATGGCACTCCTACCGCCTGAGCAGCGCCTGCTCGACCGACTCCGACTGCCGCCCCAATTTGCCTTCATCGAGGGTGAAGCTCTGGCTGCCGAAATCGAGGAGTTGTGTTCGGAACTGGAGCGGGTGGGCTCGAGTGGCCGGTATGAGTTGGTGGCGGCACCAGGTCGCGATCTCCTACGGCGCGATGCTCCAGCATTGACGCGAGGACTCATAGCCGCTGCGGATACAGACGCACTGCTGGCCTTCATCCAGGATGACCTGACAGCTGACGCACCGCAGGCCTGGCGCAATCCTGGCCGCCACGACGGCACAATCCAAATATTCAGCCAGCGTGCGGTCTACTATGTCCGTCCTCTCACTGATAACGATCGGATCGGCCGCATCACGGGTTGCAGAGTGCGCGGCCCGGGTGACGGCGCGATTGACTCTGAACCGATCGACGCACGGGTGCATGTCGCGCGAGACCTTCACGAGGCGCGAGACCGCGTCGCACGGACCGGCGTTGGGGCCATGGCCTGGGCATCGGTCGGGGCGGACAGGGCAACGGTGCCGAGCGCCGTCGATCCGGTCGAATGGCACGCCCTGGTCCTAATCGAGGTCGCGGCGCTTCTCGAAGGGCGATTGCACCACTACCCGGCCGAAATTGTCGATGCTCCCGAGATAGGCCTTGTGCGGGTTGCGGCGCGCACGGACGCGGCGCGCGATCGCTGGCGGGCCAGGTTCGGGCGCATGGAGGCGGCGGCCGAACTACAACGTGACATACTACGCGATGATGGCACTGTGGAATGGACCCTTACGGTGTCGGACGCCCTTACTCTGGGCCCTACCGTGCCAAAGCTATCACTCGAGGACGTCGTCGATGAAGGCGGACGGCGGCTTTACGTTTTTCGTCATGAGGGAAACTTGCCTTTAGAGGCGCACGTGCTGTTGCGGCCGCGGCCGGACCGAGGCACCGAAGCCCAAATCCGCCGACGGCTCCGGCATGTCGTCACGGCCCGAGACAACGTTGAACTCCTCCGGGCGATCGGAAACCCTCAGAGCGTTGGGCTTGACCCTGCACTGCACGCCATTGCTGCGCCTGGCGCCCCGCCTGACGAACTCGACCCATCAAAGTCCGATGCGTGGGAAGCGATCTGCCGCGGCCACTCGATCGACCTGATTGTCGGTCCGCCGGGTGTGGGAAAGACATTCCTCGTATCCCGCTTGGTCAGCAGCATCCTCTCCTCCAACCCGACTGCGCGCGTCCTCATTGAGCTACTCCCCATCTCTTGGACAGGATCTGGCGTAAATTAAGCTACTCGTTGCACCTGCTGATCGGGTTGGTTGATATCATTTTTCTGCCAATAGACCAGCGCCGGTGGCTTGCCGCCGAGGGCCGAGTGAGGGCGCTGGTGGTTGTAGAAGGTCATCCATTTCCGGATGGCTGCTTTCGTCTCCGATCCGGTCTCCCAGGCATGCAGGTAGACGCACTCGTATTTCAGGGTGCGCCACAGCCTCTCGATGAAGATGTTGTCGAGGAAACGGCCTTTTCCATCCATCGAGATCCGCACGCCTGATCGGCGGAGCCGATCTGTCCAGGCGAAAGAGGTGAACTGGGATCCCTGAT
>NZ_LWGH01000587.1:0-8763 GCF_001635395.1 Sulfitobacter sp. HI0129
AGCCCTGAAAACGGCTCGTCCATCAGCATGATGCGCGGGCGCGGCGCCAGCGCACGGGCCAGCGCGACCCGCTGCTGTTCACCCCCCGAAAGCTGATGCGGATAGCCGTCGATGAACCGCTTCAGGTCCACCCGGTCGAGCAGTTCCTCGATGCGCGCGCGTTTTTCTGCCTTCGTGCCTTTCTTGAGGCCGAAGCCGACGTTGTCGGCCACCGAAAGGTGCGGGAAAAGCGCGAAGTCCTGAAACATCAGGCCAATCTCCCGCCGCTCGGGCGGGACGCGAAAGATCGTGTCGCAGATCAGCTTGCCATCGACGTGGATCGTGCCGCTGTCCTGCATCTCCACGCCCGCGATCATCCGCAGCGTCGTGGATTTGCCGCAGCCGGACGGCCCCAGCAGGCAGGTCACCTGCCCCGGCATGATCTTCAGCGACACGTCGTCGACCACTGCCCGGCCGCCGTAGCTGCGGCGCAGGTTGCGTATTTCCAGCCGGGGAACGTCTGCTGTCATGGGCCGCGGGGTATCCGATAAAATCACTCGGAAACCCAGCTATCAGCCCCGCCGCGCCCCCGCAAGCACCGCCGCGAAACCGAGCGCCAGCACCACCACGCAAATGACAAGCAATTGCTCATACTTGTGCCCCTCGGGCAGGATGGCGGCCACAGCCGCCCAGCCGCGGCCGAAGTAGGCCACCGCCCCGGCCATCGCCACCGCGAAGGCCACCGCGTAGGACCAGAAAGGCACGCGGCGCCCCATCACCAGCCCCACGATCAGCACGGGGGTCAGGAACATGGAGGCCGTACCGCTCACCGCGACGGCATCGAAAAGGGTGGCGTTACCCCAGAGCGTCAGGAGCATCCCCGCCACCATGAAGACGACCATAACCACCCGTCCCCCGTTCAGGGTACGCGGGGCAAGGCCCAGTTCCTCCACCACGAGGCGCGCGGCCGAGGCGAGGGCCGAATCCAGCGTGCTGAGGGCCGAGACCAGAAGCGACAGCATGAGTGCGATGAAAACCCACGACGGGAACATCGCGGCCCATGTGCCGATCAGCTCGCCCTCGTAGGCGGCACCAATCAGTCCGGCCTGAATGCCGAAGAATCCGAAGCCGATGATGCAGAGCGCCGAAATCCAGAAGGCATGCAGAAAGGAGGCCCGTGTCGTTACCGGATCGGCTAGAAAGCCCCGGTCCATCATCACCGGGTCATGGGCGGGATAGGAAAAGACCTGCAAGAGCGCCACCGCCAGCAGCACCCAGCCGTTCCACGCTCCGGCGGTGCCCGGCGCGGTCAGCACGGCACCGAGATCGAAGGCGGGGGTCGCGACCAGCGCCGTAAAGGCCAGACCGAACACGACGAGGAAAACCCCCATCTGGATGACATCCGTCCGCAATGCCGCCGAAAGCCCGCCCCAAGCGGAATAGGCAAGCCCGAGCGCCGCCACGATGACGATGGCCGTCGTGCCGCTGCCCGCAAGTGCCGCGTTGAAAATCAGGCCGACCACCAGCAGGTTGGCGAAAACCTCGGACAGCAGGCGCAAGGCGATCACGGCGTTGTAGCAGCCGTTGCCCGCCGTGCCAAAGCGCGCGCCGATCCAGTCCTGTACCGACCGCGCGCCCTGTGCCCTCAGGCGTGCGACAATGAAACCGCCGGTCAGGAAGGAGCCGTAATAGGCGGCATAGGCCAGCGTTCCGGCAATGCCGTAGTAATAGCCGAGGATGGCCGCGTTCATCAGGCTGCGCGCGAAGATCCAGGTCGTCACCTGACTGAGGACGAGAACCCAGAGGCCCGGCGCTCGACCGTCGGCCCCGGCCCCGCTGAAAAAGCCCTCGATGCTCGCGCGGCGCGGGGCGGCCAGCAGGCTGGCAAGGATGATGGCACCGAAAACGGCGAAAAGGATGGCTGACTGCATGTGGATGTCCCCGTGAATCTCGGCGCAGGTTACCCATGCGCGGGGACCCGCGCCAGCCGTCTAAACGCTTATGTGATAATGGTTTCGGACGGGCGCGCGCGGCCAGTGGCGCGCGCCCCCCCGGCGTTACATGGTGATGTTGGTTGCACCACCGTCCAGCAGCAGGTTCTGGCCCACGATGAAGCCCGCGTGCTGCGAGCAGAGGAAGGCGCAGGCGGCCCCGAATTCCGACCGGCTGCCATAGCGCCCCGCCGGGATCGTCGCCGCGCGCTCTGCCCGCGCTTCTTCCAGAGAAATGCCCTTGGCCTTGACGACAGCGCCGTCGAGCGCATCGGCCCGGTCGGTTGCGTGAATGCCGGGCAGCAGGTTGTTGATCGTCACCCCTTTGCCGGCCACCTGACGGGAAGTTCCGGCGACATAGCCAGTCAGCCCCGTCCGGGCGGAATTCGACAGGCCCAGCACCGCGATCGGCGCGCGCACCGATTGGCTGGTGATGTTGACGACCCGGCCCCAGCCGCGATCCATCATGCCGGGGACGAAAGCTTTTATCATGGCGATGGGCGCCAGCATGTTGGCATCGAGGGCGGCGATGAAATCCTCCCGGTCCCAGTCGCTCCAGACACCGGGGGGCGGCCCGCCCGCATTGTTCACGAGGATATCGACATCCCCCGCGGCGGCGATCACCGCCTTCTGGCCTTCGGGTGTGGCGATATCGGCGGCCACGGTCGTGACCTCGACGTTGTATTCCTGCCGGATACGCTCCGCCGCCGCTTCCAGCGCCTCCGATCCCCGGGCGTTCATCACGAGGTTCACGCCCTCGGCGGCCAACGCCTCCGCGCATCCCAGTCCGAGCCCCTTGGAAGATGCGCAGACCAGCGCCCTCTTGCCCGTGATTCCCATATCCATGCGCGCTACTCCTTCGGTTTGGCGATTGCGCGCAGCATGCCCGGAACCGCCAGACAGTAAAACACCAAATCATTGACCCACGCCGGTCACAATCCTAGCTTATCCTGTCGGTCGATACCGCGCGAAAGGCCGCCCCGTGACGAGAACCAGACCAGCACCCGCCCAGAGCGTCCCGGTGTTCCGGGCCGGGGACATGTTTGCCAGCGACGGCGCGAACATGGGGGACAGGCTGTCCTTTGCCACGGAACTAGTGCTTGATGACATCTACCAGATCGAACCCGGCGCCCAGACCCGGCGGCTTTCGCTGGAGGACGCGCGCGGCGGGCTTTTCCGCGTTGCCGAAGACACCGATCTGGGCGTGCCGGGTGCGACGCTGCATCTTGATTCCGCGCTGACCTTCATGTCACCGGATGGGCAGACCACCGAAGCGATCCTGCTGGTGGAGGTGGATGCGCAGGGTCTCGCGTCCGGGATCTATCTGCTGCCCCTGACGGTTCTGGTGCCGCGTCTCGATTATCGGCTTGTCGGGATCGACACCGAAACCCAGCGGCAGAAGTTCGGTCAGGTTGGCGCGGTCTCCTTCGTCCGGGGCACGCATATCACCCTTTCCTCCGGGGAGCAGCGCCCGATCGAGGAATTGCAGGTGGGCGACCGGATCCTCACCCGCGATGACGGCGTGCAGAAAATCCGTTGGATCGGCCAGAATACCGTGCGCGCCGTCGGCGAATTCGCCCCCATCTGCATCCGCGCGGGAACGCTGAGCAATACGAATGATCTGATCGTCAGCCCCGAACACAAGCTCTTCGTCTATCAGCGCAACGATGAATTGGGCGCGGGCCGGTCGGAACTGCTGGTGAAAGCGCGGCATCTGGTCAATGGCGATAGCGTGCGGCGGCTCGACGGCGGGTTCGTCGATTATTTCCAGCTGCTCTTCGACGGTCATCAGATCATCTATGCCGAAGGCATCGCCGCGGAATCCATGCTGATCGACAGCCGGACAAAGGCGGTGCTGCCGCCCGATCTTTCCCGCGCTCTGGGTGAGGTCATCCCGGGCCATTCCGATCTGCCGCATGCGGGGCTGGATGTGAACGAGGCGCTGCTGCGCCGACCGGATGCCGCGGCCCTGTTGCGCAAGGCCTCTACCGGCTGACCGGAACAGCAGGCGTCAGCGGTCGCCGCCGGTATCCCACGAGAGGTTCATGATCTTCGTATCGAGCAGAAGCGGCTCCACCGCGCGGCGCAGCACGGCGTCCGATTCACCCTGTATCTCCACCGATACCTCCAGCGTGATGGGCCCCTTGCCTTCCTCCTGCGACCGGTCCAGCCCTTCGAGCCGGAAGATGGGCGGCACCAGATGCGCGAGCAGCAGGCTGCGCACATCGGCCTCGTCCTTCGGGCGGCAAGTCACCGTGATCCGCGCATCCATCGTCAGCGGCAGTCCGGCGGAGGTCTTGGCCTTGATGAGTTTGACGAGCGGGCGCAGGCCGAGGTTGACGAAAACGATCATCCCGGTCGCCATGACCGCAAAGAGCGGCGCGCTGGCCCCCGCGAGCAGGCCGACAGAGGCCGAACACCAAAGCGTTGCCGCCGTATNGAGCCCANGCACCGTGAACCCGTGGCGAAAGATGATCCCCGCCCCGAGGAAACCGATGCCCGACACCACCTGCGCCCCGACCCGCGTGGGGCTCAACTCGTCCGGATAGAGGCTGGAAAAGACGACGAAGCTCGCAGCACCAAGGGCCACGAGTGCGTTCGTCCGCAGCCCGGCCATGCGCTGACGCACCTGCCGTTCGGACCCGATCAGCCCCCCGCAAACGAGCGCCAGAAACAGGTTGAACGTGGCCGCGCCGAGGCCGATGGGCAGTATGAGATCGTTTTCCATAAGGCCTCATACCGCGGTCAAGCGGCACGTAACAGCGCCGAAACGACCGGTTGCCCCGCCGCGCCGACCGGTTCTGTCAGCCGTAAAAGAACTCCTCCCGCACAATGCGGCCCTGATCCACATGATAGACCGCGACCTCGCGCATGTCGAAATTCTCGTCCGTGTTCTTGTCGCGTCCCTGAACCTCGAAAATCACGGCAAATCGGTCATCCCCATGCAACATGGGATCGCTGATCGACCCGCCGGTCGCTTCCATGTTCGCCTCCCACCAGTCGTGTTTGGCGCGGATACCGTCCAACCCCTTGGTTTCGCGCCCCTGACCGGACTGATCGACCGCTTCCACCGAAACGGCATCCTCGGCGTAGAGTTTGGAAAGGTTTTCCTTCGCCCGGCCTTCGCGACAGCCGGTAACGAGCTCTTGTGCCACCTGCTTGATATCCATCTTTCGCTCCTTCATGTTCTCCCTATGTTCACGATACATCATTCGGCGCGATCCCGATAGGCTTTCATGTTCCGGCCCCGGGTGACCCAGCTTGCGCCGGAACCGGGCCGCCGATATATGCCACCCATGCTGGACACCGCCACAAACCGCCCCGACCTGCCCGCCGAAATCGCGCGGCGCCGCACCTTTGCGATCATCTCGCACCCGGATGCGGGCAAGACGACGCTTACGGAGAAATTCCTGCTGTTCGGCGGGGCGATCCAGATGGCCGGTCAGGTCCGCGCCAAGGGGGAGGCCCGGCGCACCCGGTCCGACTTCATGGCGATGGAGAAAGACCGGGGCATTTCCGTCTCCGCCTCTGCGATGTCTTTCGACTTTGCGACGAAAGACCGAAATTTCCGTTTCAATCTTGTCGATACGCCCGGGCACTCGGACTTTTCCGAAGATACCTATCGCACGCTCACGGCGGTGGACGCAGCTGTCATGGTGATCGACGGGGCCAAGGGCGTGGAAAGCCAGACCCAGAAACTGTTCGAGGTCTGCCGGATGCGGGATCTGCCGATCCTGACCTTCTGTAACAAGATGGACCGCGAAAGCCGGGACGTGTTCGAGATCATCGACGAGATCCAGCAAAACCTCGCCATCGATGTAACGCCCGCGTCATGGCCCATCGGCGTGGGCCGCGACTTTCTGGGCTGCTACGACATCCTGCGCGACCGGCTGGAACTGATGGACCGGGCGGACCGCAACCGCGTGGCCGAAAGCATCGAGATCAACGGGCTGGACGATCCCAAGCTGGAACAGCATGTGCCCGCCGCCCTGCTGGAGAAACTGCGCGAAGACCTCGAAATGGTGCGCGAGCTTATGCCGCCGCTCGATCCCGCACTGATGGCCGAAGGCTCGCTCACCCCGATCTGGTTCGGCAGCGCCATCAACTCCTTCGGCGTCAAGGAGCTGATGGAGGGTATCGCGCGCTTCGGTCCCGAGCCGCAGATACAATCCGCCGAACCGCGCCAGATCCTGCCCGAGGAACAGAAGGTCGCCGGTTTCGTCTTCAAGGTGCAGGCCAACATGGACCCGAAGCACCGTGACCGCGTGGCCTTCGTGCGGCTGGCCTCCGGCCATTTCCAGCGCGGCATGAAGCTGACGCATGTGCGGTCCAAGAAACCGATGAGCATCACCAACCCGGTGATGTTCCTCGCCTCGGACCGGGAACTGGCCGAAGAGGCCTGGGCCGGCGACATTATCGGCATCCCCAACCACGGTCAGCTGCGCATCGGCGACACGCTGACCGAAGGCGAGGCGCTGCGCGTCACCGGCATCCCGTCCTTCGCGCCCGAACTGCTGCAGGGCGTGCGGGCGGGTGATCCGATGAAATCGAAGCACCTTGAAAAGGCGCTGATGCAATTCGCCGAGGAAGGTGCCGCCAAGGTGTTCAAACCCTCCATCGGGTCGGGATTCGTCGTGGGTGTCGTGGGCCAGTTGCAGTTCGAGGTGCTCGCCTCCCGCATTGAGCTTGAATACGGGCTGCCCGTCCGGTTCGAGGCTTCGCAATTCACCTCCGCCCGCTGGGTGAACGGACCGAAACCCGCGGTCAACAAGTTCATCGAAAGCAACAAGCAGCACATCGCCCACGACCATGACGGCGATATCGTCTACCTCACACGGCTGCAGTGGGACATCGACCGGGTGGAGCGCGACTACCCCGACGTGCGGCTGACGGCGACGAAGGAAATGATGGTCTGATGCCGGCGGGCCCCGCACCGACCTGGGGTCTCGTCGCCACGATCCTCGCGCCGCCGCAGGAAATACTCCGCTTCGCCGCCTATCATCTGGAGGCAGGCGCGCATCGCCTGCACATCTACCTCGACGCCCCGTCGCCCGAGGCAGAGGCGCGGCTTTCGGCGCATCCGAAGATACGGGTCACCACCTGCGATGCCTCCTATTGGAAACAGCGCAGCGGCAAGCCCCCGGTCAAACATCAGGTGCGCCAGTCGATGAACGCCACCCATGCCTATGCCAAGGGGCCGGGTGTCGATTGGCTCATTCACATGGACGTGGATGAATTCCTCGTCTCCGACCCGCCCGTTGCCGCGATACTGGGCGCATTGCCAGCCGATCAGATGATTTCGCGGGTTCGCCCGATGGAGGCGCTCGCCGGGGCGGAAGGTCATTACAAGGCTTTCATCCCCCCCGGCCCTGCCCGCACCCGGATCGTTGAAGACATCTATCCGACATTCGGGCGATACGTGAAGGGCGGGTTCCTCAGCCATCTGGCGGGAAAGATCTTCATCCGCACGGGGCTGAGCGACCTGCGTCTTCAGATCCACAATGCCTTTCAGAATGGCGAGATGCTTTCGGGCCCGGAACAGCAGGCGGGCATCGACGTTGCGCATCACCATGCGAAGGACTGGGAGCAGTGGCTCGCGGCCTACCGCTACCGGCTTCAGAAAGGCTCCTACCGGGCCGAGCTGGGCAACCCGGCCCAAACGGGCGGCATGACGCTGCACCAGTTGTTCCAGACGCTGGAGGCCGAAAGGGGCGAAGCCGGATTGCGCGCCTTCTACGATGAGGTCTGCGCCGGTACGCCCGCCCTGCGCGAACGGCTGGCGCGGCACGGGCTGCACCGCCGCGCCGACCTGCAGCTCGATGCCTGCGTGGCCCGTCATTTTCTCGGCTGAGACGCCTTGGCGGCCATGCATTTGACCATCGGCGAAGTTCTTGATATCTGGGCGCGAACGTGCCGCGGCAAGAGCCGCCAATTGGGCCATTCGGGCCGGCGCGTATCGCTGCAGCGGGCCGAGTCAGTGTCCGCAACATACGGACACACATGACCAAATTTTCCGATCTGAACCTGAATCCCAAGGTGCTGAAGGCTATTGACGAGGCAGGGTATGAAACACCCACCCCGATTCAGGCCGGCGCCATCCCCCCTGCCCTCGAAGGCCGCGATGTGCTGGGTATTGCCCAGACAGGCACCGGCAAGACCGCCAGCTTCACGCTGCCGATGATCACCATGCTGGCCCGGGGTCGTGCCCGCGCGCGCATGCCCCGTTCGCTGGTGCTGTGCCCCACACGGGAACTGGCCGCGCAGGTGGCCGAGAATTTCGATACCTACGCCAAACACGTCAAGCTGACGAAGGCGCTGCTGATCGGCGGCGTTTCCTTCAAGGAACAGGACCTGCTGATCGATAAGGGCGTCGATGTCCTTATCGCGACGCCGGGCCGTCTTCTCGATCATTTCGAGCGGGGCAAGCTGATCCTGAACGATGTGAAGGTCATGGTCGTCGACGAGGCTGACCGGATGCTCGACATGGGGTTCATCCCCGACATCGAACGCATCTTCGGCCTGACGCCCTTTACACGGCAAACGCTCTTCTTCTCGGCCACCATGGCGCCCGAGATCGAGCGGATCACGAATACATTCCTCAGCAACCCCGAACGGATCGAGGTCGCCCGTCAGGCAACCACGGGCGAGAACATCGAACAAGGCGTGCTGATGTTCAAAGGGTCGCGCAAGGACCGCGAAGCCAGTGAAAAGCGCAAGGTTCTGCGGGCATTGATCGACGCCGAAGGCGACAAATGCACCAACGCGATCATCTTCTGCAACCGCAAGATGGATG
>NZ_LWGH01000588.1:0-1409 GCF_001635395.1 Sulfitobacter sp. HI0129
GCGCCTCCATCACCGGGGGGGCGAAGGTCGCAAGGGTACGCGGGGTCGTCATCGGTCGCTCTCCAGTCGATAGGGCGGGAGCCTCCGGCGGGAGTATTTGGGAAAGGGTGAAGCACAGGTTTGTTTCACGCCTATGCTTGGCCTCCCAGTTGCCGGGGCGGGGCGGTCAGTCCTTGCCGCGGTAAGGCTCGACATATTGCAGGGCCATGTCCCATGGAAAGAAGATCCATGTGTCCTGGCTGACCTCGGTGATGAAGGTATCGACCTGCGGGCGGCCCTTGGGTTTGGCATAGACAGTGGCGAAATGCGCCTTGGGGTACATCGCGCGCACCACTTCCAGCGTTTTGCCGGAATCCACCAGATCGTCGATGATAAGGATGCCTGTTCCGTCGCCCATCAGGTCGGCGTCGGGGGATTTCAGCACCTTCGCCTCGGATTGTTCTTGATGATCGTAGGATTTGATCGAGATCGTGTCGACGGTGCGGATGTCCAGCTCCCGCGCGGCGATCATCGCGGGCGCCATGCCGCCCCGGGTAATCGCCACCACGGCACGCCACGCCCCGTTGTCGGGGCCTTCGCCGTCCAGCCGCCACGCGAGGGCGCGGCTGTCCCGGTGGATCTGGTCCCATGAAATATGGAACCCCTTTTCATGCGGCAGGCGGTGGTCGGGCATCTTATTTCTCCAGCAGCAGTCGCAGACCGAGGCCCGCCAGCAGGGTGGCGGCGATCCGGTCGAGGACGGGTTTGAGGCTCAGGTAGCGGCGGCGCGCGACGGGCGCCCCCAGCACCATGGCGAGCAGGGTGTAGAACAGCACTTCGAGAACGAGGTGGTTGAGTGCGACGAAGGCGATCTCGGCCCCCGACAGCGCCTGGGGGAAGACGACGACGATCACCGCCGCCGCGAAAAGCATGGATTTCGGATTGCCGAGGTTCACGATGAGCCCGGCCATCAGGGTGTGCCGCGTGGCCCCCGCCGCCTGTCCAAGGGGCGCGCGCGCATGACGCCACGTGGCATAGGCGATCCAGAGAAGATAAAGTGCGCCGCCGATTTTCAGCGCGCCGTAAGCCCAAGGAAAGAGGGTAAATATACCTTCCAGCCCGAGCAGGGCCGCCAGCGTCCAGAATGCCGCCGCAAGCCCGAGGCCAAGGCCCGTCAGCATCCCGGCGCGGCGTCCGGCCATCACGGTGGTGCGCATGCAGAAAAGCAGTGCAGCACCGGGGCTGGCCAGTGCTGCCAACAGCACGAGGTTGAAGGCGATCAGGCTGTCTGCGGTCATTCCTTGACCATGTCGGGGGCGTCGACGGCTTTCATCCCCACGATGTGATAGCCCGAATCCACATGCAGGTTTTCCCCCGTGGTGCCGCTGCCGAGGTCGGACAGCAGATAGAGCGCGGCCTTGCCGACATCG
>NZ_LWGH01000589.1:0-1628 GCF_001635395.1 Sulfitobacter sp. HI0129
GCCCATGTGGTGCAGACGCTGGACTGGGATCGCAGGCACCGGATGATGCGGGTGCATACCGCGCTGCATCTGCTCTCCGTGGTGCTGCCCTTCGGCGTGACGGGCGGCCAGATTTCCGGCACCTACGGGCGGCTCGATTTCGATATGCCGGGACCCCCTGAGGATGTGGCGGCGATCGAGGCGATGCTGAACGATCATGTCTCTGCGGACATGCGGGTGAACGAGGATTGGATCACCGCGGCGGATCTGGAAGCACGGCCCGAGCTGGTCAAGACCATGGCCGTCAAACCGCCCCGTGGACAGGACGCCATCCGCCTTGTCCGCATCGGCGAAGGCAACTCCCCCGTGGACCTTCAACCCTGCGGCGGAACCCATGTGGCGCGCACCGGTGAAATCGGTTCCTTGCGCCTGGGGCGCATCGAAAACCGGGGCCGGATGAACCGACGTGTATATCTGCATCTGGATGCCTGATTACCGCTTGCGCTCGGGTGCGGCCTCACGCTAAACCGCCCCCCAACGGAGCGGTGGCCGAGTGGTCGAAGGCGCACGCCTGGAAAGTGTGTAGGCGGGAGACCGTCTCCAGGGTTCGAATCCCTGTCGCTCCGCCAGAAACTTTTCCTGTATATTTCCGACCCGGCCCCGGTCGACCCATACCCTTGTTGCCGCGACAAAAGCGACCGGCGAGGCCCCAGGCCCCGCCGAAAATTGCCATTGCCGGGGGTTATTCGCCCGCGCGCTCGGCGTTCACTTCAAGGTCTTCGAACATCACGTGCCAGAAGGGCAGTTCCTTGCCCTCGGGCAGGTTGAACCCGGTCTTGACCGGCTTGTTCTCCAACCCGCCGCCATCAGCAGGGACTACAGGCGGAACCATGATGTGGAAATACCGCTTGCTGGGATCGACGTTCTCATCGAAGACCAGATCGTAGTTCTCCGTCCGTGCGTATTCCGTCAGCATGCCGTGCATCGGGCGGGGGCTGTCGATGACCTCACCGTTCTTCATGATTTCACCCATACCCCAGAAACCGACTTCGGCGAACAACGTTGGGAAGAGCGGCGTGCCCACCCTGGTAAAACCGTGCAGCATGTGGTTCGTCACGACACCACCGAAGGTGGGGTGCTGGCCACCCACGGACTCGAGCTTTTCGCAGCATTGAACCGAATAGGTATTGCCTTCGTCGTCCTCCCAGCTTGCAACCATCTGGACGCGGTCCTCACTGCTTGCGGCGTCGGTGGCGGTGACGTCGGTCGCATCCAGTTGCAGCCGGGCATTCTTGAAGGTTTGGTGTTTGTCACCGAAGGGGGTCGGTTCCTTCGTGGCGGAAAATGCGCCGTCCTTTTCGGCGCGCATCCCTAGCGGAAGGCCTTCGATCATGGGAAAGCCACCGGTCGCGAGGGGGTGTTCCGGCGTGCCGAAGACGACCTCGTCCAACTCACGGGGGGCGGGGAGCGCTGCATGTGCGGTGCCACCCTCCTGCGAAACGCTGGTAAGGATCGGGCCGCCAAGGAGCTTGATGGGGGCCTGCACGTCGCGGTGCGCCTCGAGGTATCCGCGCGCCGGGCTCATCGCGCCGGGGTCCTCATTCTGCTGCGCAGACAAGGTAGTCGCGCCGAGAAGGGCCGCCGCACCG
>NZ_LWGH01000590.1:0-2244 GCF_001635395.1 Sulfitobacter sp. HI0129
ATGCGCGCCAAGGGCACGCGCCATGGCGGCGTAATCGGAATGGCGCAATTCGGTACCGACGACGCGGCCACCGTAGTTGAACTCCTGATCGTAGCGTTCGATGTTCCATGCCGCGTTGTTCGACACGATGAATACCGCCTTTGCATCGTGGCGCACCGCCGTGTCGATCTCCATCGCGTTGATGCCATAGGCGCCGTCGCCGTTGACCGAGATCACCTGCCGGTCAGGACAGGCCAGCGCGGCTGCGATGGCGAAGGGGGCGCCGACGCCGAGGCATCCAAAGGCACCGGCATCGAGATATGTTTTCGCGGCGAGCCCGACGCGGGCAAAGCTCAGCAGGTCCCCGCCATCGGCCACGGCGATGTAATCCGGGCGGGCTTCGGCGGCGATGGCTTCGAAGATGGCCATGGGATGGATCTTGCCGTCCGGGCCGGTCTGCGGGACGGAGGCGTCGCTGCTCTTGGCGATCCGGTCGCGATGCTTGCCGCGCAGGCCTTCCAGCCAATCTAAATCGCGCGTCCCGGCGTCGTTGCCTAGCGCGTCGGTCAATGCCTCCAGCGCAAGATCGACGCCGGCAAGGATTTCGGGGCTGCCGCGGCGATTATCGATCAGCTCTCCCGGCGTGTCCGCGATGCGCAGGAAGCGCGCGTCGGGAAAGACGGCGGGCGAGCCGAAGCCAAGCTGATAGTCGAGCTTCCGGCCCAACGTCACGACAAGGTCGGCCTGCGCCATGGCAGCGGCACGGACCGCGCCGACCACGGCCGGATGCTCGCGCGGTACCAGCCCCCGGCTTTCCTGCGTGTCGAGGTAGAGCGCATCCACCGTATCGAGAAAGCGCACCAGTGCCTCGCCCGCCCCGCGCGCCCCGCGCCCCGATACCACGAGCGGGCGGCGCGCGCCCCGGATCGCGTCCACCGCTTCGGCGATGCTGTCGGGGTCGGCCGTGACGCGCCGGTCCGGTTTGGGCGCAATCCAGTCCTCGGCGATCAGGTGTTTCGCGACCCGGGTGCGCAGCACGTCCGTCGGGACTTCGATGTAGGACGGCCCCGGTTCGCCCAGATCGCCCATCGCGCGGGCCCATGCCTCATCCAGCTCGCGGATCACCTGATCGGCGACACGCGCGGTGCGGCTGTAGCGCGTCACGGGGCGCATGATCTCCACATGGGGGATGTCCTGCAGCGGGCCCATGTTCGCCTGCGGGCGCGAGGTGCAGCCCCCGATCAGCAGCACGGGCGCGCGGGCCAGCGACGCATTGGCGATGGCGGTCACGCAGTTGGTGACGCCCGGCCCGGCGGTGACCATCGCGACGCCCATGTCCCCGGTCAGCTCGGCATGCGCATGGGCCATGTGCACTGCGGCCCCTTCGTCCCGGACATCGACGATGCGGATGCCCTGCCGGGCGCAGTGGTCCCAGATGGGCTGGATATGGCCGCCCTGCAGGCCGAACACCCTGTCGACCCTGCGCGCCTTCAGCGTGGCGGCGATCCAGGCGGCGACGTTGTCCTCGTCTTGGTTGAGGTCCTGTGTATCGGTCATTTCCTGTTCTCCTGAAAAGAGGGGTGCTATGCGCGGTCGGTCAGCAGGTCGCGCAGCACCCGGTGCAATATCTTGCCCGTGGAGTTGCGCGGCATTTCGTCGGGGGTGAGAAAGATGATACGGCGCGGGCGCTTGTACCCGGCCAGCTTGTCCCGGGACCAGGCGATCAGCTCATCCGCCGTCAGGCCGCCCCCGGGTGCCACGACCACCGCGGCGGCGACTGTCTCTCCCCATTTCGCGTCCGGCAGCCCGACCACCGCGATATCCCTGACCTGCGGGTGCCGCGCCAGCACGGTCTCGACCTCGCTCGGATAGACGTTCTCGCCGCCGGAGATGATCATGTTCTTCTTGCGGTCGATCAGCCGGATGAAGCCCGCTTCGTCCCGCAACGCCATGTCGCCGACCGACAGGTAGTTGCCCCGGTATGCCTCGCGCGTTTTGTCGGGCAGGTTCCAGTACCCTTCGAAGGCGTAGGGGGAGGAGGAATACAATTCACCGATCTCCCCGTCGGGCACTTCGTTCCCCGCGTCGTCGAGGATCCTGATCGGCGCGGAGCCCGCGACTTCGCGCCCGACGGTGCCGAGATGGTCGAAAAGCTCATCCGGGTGGAGGAACGTCACCCAGCCCGCCTCGGTGGAGCCGTAGAGTTCATAAAGACCCGAATTCGGGAACATCTCCATGATCGCTTGTTTCGTCTCGACCCGCGCG
>NZ_LWGH01000591.1:0-634 GCF_001635395.1 Sulfitobacter sp. HI0129
CATCCAGCTCGCGGATCACCTGATCGGCGACACGCGCGGTGCGGCTGTAGCGCGTCACGGGGCGCATGATCTCCACATGGGGGATGTCCTGCAGCGGGCCCATGTTCGCCTGCGGGCGCGAGGTGCAGCCCCCGATCAGCAGCACGGGCGCGCGGGCCAGCGACGCATTGGCGATGGCGGTCACGCAGTTGGTGACGCCCGGCCCGGCGGTGACCATCGCGACGCCCATGTCCCCGGTCAGCTCGGCATGCGCATGGGCCATGTGCACTGCGGCCCCTTCGTCCCGGACATCGACGATGCGGATGCCCTGCCGGGCGCAGTGGTCCCAGATGGGCTGGATATGGCCGCCCTGCAGGCCGAACACCCTGTCGACCCTGCGCGCCTTCAGCGTGGCGGCGATCCAGGCGGCGACGTTGTCCTCGTCTTGGTTGAGGTCCTGTGTATCGGTCATTTCCTGTTCTCCTGAAAAGAGGGGTGCTATGCGCGGTCGGTCAGCAGGTCGCGCAGCACCCGGTGCAATATCTTGCCCGTGGAGTTGCGCGGCATTTCGTCGGGGGTGAGAAAGATGATACGGCGCGGGCGCTTGTACCCGGCCAGCTTGTCCCGGGACCAGGCGATCAGCTCATCCGCCGTC
>NZ_LWGH01000592.1:0-3469 GCF_001635395.1 Sulfitobacter sp. HI0129
GACAGCCGTCAACTTCGCCCCTGCCCCCATTTCTCAGCTTAACCCGTTTGCCGGTTGCTGCGCCTCAATCAGCGCCATGATCATGGGCCTCGGGGAATAGCTGCCTTTTGCCGCCCTTTGAGTCAAAGACCGAAGATAGGCTCCGGGGGAGCGGATAGAGCCGAAACGTTGCAGGATACCCAGAACCGTGATCGCCGCATCGAACGGCCCCATGACGCGCTGCGCCGCATTCCATGCCTGATCCGTTATCCCCAGCATGGGGCGCAAGCGTCCCGCGCATCGATGCAGGCTTTCCCAGTCTCTAACAGGGCTTTCAGAGAAGGTCTGAGCTTCAGGACAGGCAGAGAGGACGAGCTGTGGGGTCAGGCCGTTCGCTTCGCGCTTTGGTATTCCCACCTCTTCCTCAGCGCTTTCATATTCAATTAGATCTTTGTTTGAATCCTGTATGTGCCGCTCATTCCGGGCGTCATTGCCGCTCACTTCTTCTGTATCGGGCAGAGGGATATGGGTCTCTAACACACCGATCAGGCTCTGCATTTCAGTCTTCAGTGCCTCGAGTGCGTCCAGATCCAGCTTGCGCCGCAAAATCCGCCGCACGGCATCGAGGCGGTCCTCGGTTTCCCCGCGGTCGGTTGCATAGGGCAAAAGCGCCACCGCGTCCCTGAGCGCCAGCACGACGATCTCCCGCAACTGGCGTCTGCGTTCCGCGGCCTCCCGTGCGGCCTGGGCGGCTGCGGCAATTTCTGCGTCGCGGGTGAGCAGGGGGCGCAGGTCAAAGCCGTAGGCCACGGAAAGTCCCCCTTGGGCCGCGCGCCGGGCGTAGCGTTTGCCGTTGGGGCTGTCCCGCCGCAGGATCAACCCGGCGCGGGTGAGGGCGGCCAGATGCCGCCGCAGCGTGCTTTCGGCCATGCCGTGGGCCCGGGCGGAGAGGGCGGCGTTGGATGGAAAGACCACCGTACCGTCGCCGTCCAGCAACGAGGCATGGGGGTGAAAGCTGATGAGGGCGGAAAGCACCGCGAGGTCCCGGTCACTGACCCCGAAGGCGGTGCGCGCCTCTGTCAGATCGCGCAGGATCGCCCATTTGTCGCGTGATTCCGGGGGAAGCGGGGCGCGGGCAAGCGCGCGCGCTGCCAGATCGCCAGCCGAAACCGACCGCCGCCCGAAGGACGTCGTTGAAATGTACTGCATTCGATATCACGAAGACGAAAAAAACCCGGCACCTGAATCAAGGTGTTGTTGACAGCCGTCAACCGAGGAAGGTAAGTTCGATTTGCGAGAAAGAACGGCCCTTCGGGATGTAATGTCCTGGGGGGTCTTTTTTTGTCCTGCTCGTGCCTCCTGTTCTTGTTGCTCTGGTTTTATTCGCCGCGGTCTTCTTCGAACCGTCGATGAATTTCGGAAATATTGTCGGCCAGCCATGTGGCAAAGGCGTCATCCCCCGTGAAGGTCATCACGGGTCTGCCGCCCCTGCGCTCCAACCGCGCAAGTTCGGCACCGTCCCCGGCGGTCAGCGCCCGGGATGGGGCGGGTTTGCGCGGGCCGGGGGCGAGGGTGGTGAAAACGGCGTTGAACCGCTCGTCGGAGCTATCGCCCCGTGCCGCGTCCATCAGCGCCTCGGGGCTGTGGCCCGTGGCCCGTTTGGCCAGCGTCATCCAGCGGTCCCGCCCCGCCGAGGGGGCGGCGCCGATCGCCTCGATCACCTTGCAGGGCAGGGAATCGGCCACGGTGAGCATCCGGCTCACCACCGTCTTGTCGATATGCAGCGCGTCGCAGATCACCTTGCGGTCGAAACCCGCCGCTTCCATCTGCCGGGCGAACAGCGCCTTTTCGATAAAGCTGAGGTCCTTGCGGGCGCTGTTTTCCTGCCCCTGCGCCACGATCAGCGCCTTGTCGTCCAGATCGCGGATCATCGCGCGGACGGGGCGGCCCAGCCGCTTCAGCGCCGCGACACGGCGGCGGCCATAGACGATTTCGTACCGGCCCTCCACGTTGGGCGAATGGCGCAGCATCACGGGCACCTGCTGGCCGTATTCCTCGATCGAGCGGGCAAGCTCCCCGATGCCGGCGGGGTCATTGTCCAGCCGGTCATGCAGGCCCGCGTCGTCGATCATGTCCGAAGGGACTTCGGTCAGCGCCCGGGTGCGCAGGTCGGCCAGCGACTGGCTCACCGCGCCGATGGCGCCCGCGGCCCTGCGCGGGCTGGCCGGGGCAGGGGGCGTGGCCCCGCCTTCGCGTTTCATCAATCCTTCGAGTACGTTCTTGCGTGCCATCAGCGTCCCCATGCTTTCTGAATCAGATCTTCGATCTCTCCATTCACAGCATTCAAACTCTCCATAGCGCGTTCATAGGTCGCACGGGTGAATAACGATTTCTCAACCTCATACAGGGTCTGTTTCGTCAGCCCCGCGTCAGAGATGGCCGTGGACTTCAGCGCGGTGTGGTTCAGCACGTGTTCGCCGAACATCTGCCGCATGAAGCTGACCATCTGGTTCTGCGGCCCGTCGCCCGGCTCATACCGGGTCACGAGATAGCGCAACCAGTCAAAACTCATGTCGCCGCCCGCGTCCGCCACGACCCCCAGAAGGTTGGAGGTCATCAGCAGGAACTGGCACATGGACATCACGTCGAGCATTTGGGGATGCACCGTCACCAGCACCGCCGTCGCCGCCGAAAGCGCCGACATGGACAGAAAGCCAAGCTGCGGCGGGCAGTCGATCACCACGATGTCATAGTCCGATTGCACCGAGGCCAGCGTTTCGGCCACGCGGGTAAAGAAGAACTCCCCCGTGCCCTGCGACAGGACCCGGGGCGTGTCATGTTCGAATTCCATCAGGTCGAGATTGCCGGGCACCACGTCCAGATTGGGGAAATAGGTGCGCTGGATCACCTCGCTCAGGGGGACGGGATCGTCGTATCGGATCGCATCGTAGAGCGTGCCACCGTCGAGCAGGTCGAATTCGGGCTGAAACCCCAAGAGGGCCGAAAAGCTCGCCTGAGGGTCGAGATCGACCCCCAGCACCCGGTAGCCGTCGAGCGCGAGTTTCTGCGCCAGATGGGCCGACGTGGTGGTCTTGCCCGAGCCGCCCTTGAAGTTGATGACCGTCACGACCTGAAGGTGATCGCCCTCGCGCCGGCCGGGCAGATAGGTGCCCGGCAGCTTCGCGCCCTGTTCGAGCATCTCGCGCAGGGTCTGGATGTCACTCGGGGAATAATAGCGCCGCCCGCCGGAGCGGATTTCAGGCTCTGGCCCGCGCCCTTCGAGATGAAGCTTGCGCAGGTAGGCGTCCTTGACGCCCAGAAGTTGCGCGACCTCGCCGCTGGTGAAGCGGCGCATGACGCGCTTGGTGTCCGGCGGATAAAGCTGCTGGCGATGCGCCTGCAATTGTTCCGACAGGTTTGCCGCATGCTGCCCGACCAGCTGGTCGATGCGGAAAGATCCGTTCATACTGCCCTCGATGTCCGATCTTAT
>NZ_LWGH01000593.1:0-3314 GCF_001635395.1 Sulfitobacter sp. HI0129
AACGTCTGAGCCATGGACCTGCTCTATGCCAATGACCGGGCCGGGGCCTATCCCGACAGCTGGTATGCGGCCACCGCCACGCCCCTGCCCGCCTTTCCCGCGCTGAAGGGCGAGGCGCGCGCCGATGTCTGCGTGATCGGCGGCGGCTACACCGGGCTTTCGGCGGCGCTGCACCTTGCCGAAGCGGGGCGGCGCGTGATCCTTCTGGAAGCGCAGCGCGTGGGCTTCGGGGCCTCGGGGCGCAATGGCGGGCAGTTGGGCAGCGGCCAGCGGGTCGAACAGGACGATCTGGAGCGTATGCTGGGCGAGGACGCCGCCCGCCGCCTCTGGGATCTTGGCGAGGACGCGAAGGCGCTGGTCAAGGACCTCGGGGCGCGCCACGGGATCGACTGTCACCTCAAGCCCGGCGTGGTCCATACCGCCTCCTCCGACCGGGAGGTGCGGCACCTGCACCATTACGCGGATCATCTGCGCAAACACTACGGCTACGACCAGATCGAAACGCTCGATCACGCCGCCCTGCAAGGCGTCTGCCTCTCGCCCGATTACCGGGGCGGCACGCTGGACATGGGCGCGGCGCACCTGCACCCGCTGAACTTCGCGCTCGGCCTTGCCCGGGCGGCGCGCGACGCGGGCGTGACGATCCATGAAGGCAGCGCCGTGCTGGCCATCGACAAGGGTACCCCCGCCACCCTGCGGACGAAGGAGGGACAGGTCCGGGCCGATCACGTCGTCATCGCCTGCAACGGCTATCTGGGCCGGCTCGATCCGGGCGTGGCCACACGGGTCATGCCCATCAACAACTTCATCGCCGCGACCGAACCGCTGGGCGCGCGCGTGGCAGAGGTGCTACCGCGCGACGTGGCCGTGGCCGACAGCCGCTTCGTGGTGAACTACTTCAGGCTTTCGCACGACGGCAGGCTGCTGTTCGGCGGCGGGGAAAGCTACGGGTATCGTTTCCCCGCGGATATCGCGGCCAAGGTGCGTAAACCCATGGCAGAGATCTTTCCCCATCTGGCGGACATCAAGATCGACTACGCATGGGGCGGCACGCTCGCCATCACGATGAAACGCCTGCCCTACCTTGCCCGGGTGGCGCCCAACATCCTCTCCGCCTCCGGTTATTCAGGGCATGGCGTGGGTAATGCCACGCAGGCGGGAAAGCTCATGGCGCTGGCGATCTGCGGCGATGACGACGGGTTCGATACCATGGCGGCGCTGCCCGCGCCGCCCTTTCCGGGGGGTGTCGCGCTGCGCACACCGCTGCTGGCGCTGGCGATGTCATGGTACGCGATGCGCGACCGGCTGGGCATCTGAAGCGGGGGCCGCGCCTGCGCGCCGCCCGTCACTTCATCTTGGACAGTTTTTCCTGCAATTCGGCCAATTGCTTGCGGATGGCATCCAGATCCTCGCCCGACTCGCTTTCCCGCTCCGGGCCGGAGGACATGCCCCGCCCCTTCGGCCAGCCGCCGGTCATCGCCTTCATAAAGGCCTGCTGCTGCGCCTGCATCACCTCGAGCCCCGGCATCTTCGCCATGGGGTTCATCGTGGTCATGTTTTCCATCACCCGGGCCTGACCGTCGCGCAGCATGTCAAAGGACGCCTGCAGGAACTGCGGCACCACCGACACATCGCCCGACATGTAGCTGCGCACCAGATCGGTCAGCACATCGACGGGCAGAACGGATTCGCCCCGGCTTTCATGCTCCGCGATGATCTGAAGCAGATACTGCCGCGTCAGGTCGTCCCCGGACTTGAGGTCCACGATCTGCACTTCGCGCCCGTCACGGATGAAACCGGCGATATCCTCCAGCGTGACGTAATCGCTCGTCTCCGTATTGTAGAGCCTGCGACTGGCATAGCGTTTGATCAGCAAGGGCTTGGGTTTGTCCGCCACGATCGTCCTCCTGAGAAACGTGCTGCACCGCAGCCTAGGACAGCCCGCCCCAAATGAAAAGAAGATTGCGCCCCGGTCTTTCCCGGGCCCATTCAGCCTGCCGGGCGCATGAAACCGGCGAAGAATTCAGTCAGTGACGCGTGATCCTCCAGCGCCAGCACATGGGCCACGTACTGATCCGGGCGCACGACCACCAGACTGCCCCGCGCCCGGTCGATCCCGCGCAGCGCATAAATGTCCACCTGCGGATCGGGGGCAAAGACCTTTTCATGGTCCGTCAGCCCAAAGCGGCCCTTGGCGGGGCGCAGCAACGCGGGCATATCCGTCACCTCCAGCGCCCGATGGGGCGCATCGAAAACGGCGCGCAGATCGAACAGGGCATCCGGGTCCGCGCCCGGCGGGGTATAGCGGCGCAAGGGGCTCGCCCCGTCGGTGCCGAGCCGGTCGCAAAACCGCGCCACGGCCCCGCCCTGCTGGCCCGTATCGCCCGCCCCGGCAAAGGCATAGAGCCGCCAGCGCCCGTCCGCCTCCGCCACGTGGCCCAGTTCCATCGGCCTTGCATCCGCCACCCGGATCACGGGTGCTGAGTGAAATCGCATCCCCACCGGCAGGCCCCGGGCCAGCGCCTGCCGCGGCGCGGCGGCAATCAGCGTGGAAGGCGCATAACAGGTCGCCGTCCCCGCGGTGAACCGGCCATGACGGACAAAGCTGCGCTGCAACTCCGTTGCATGGCGGTCCCGGTCGGCCACCGCCTCGGGCGGGGTGCTGAAGATCCGCGCGAAGGACCTGTCGAAGGCTATCAACTCCTCCGCCACCGCCTGCCGTTCGGTGCTGTAGCTTTCCAGCAGACCGGGCGCCGCCTGCCCGCGCAGCACCGCCGCCAGCTTCCAGCCGAGGTTGAAGCCGTCCTGCATGGAGACGTTCATCCCCTGCCCGGCCTTGGGGCTGTGGGTATGGCAGGCATCCCCGCAGATGAAGACGCGCGGCGATCCCTCTGCGCCGTCATCGAACCGGTCGGCGAGGCGCTGCCCGATGTCATAGACCGACCACCAGGCGACCTCCTGCACATCGAGCGTATAGGGGTGCAGGATACGCTGCGCGGCGGCGATCAACTGTTCAGCGGTGATGTCGCGCCCCGCCGCACGCTCGTCGGGGCCGAGCTTGTCCATCTCGATATAGAGCCGGACAAGATAGCCGCCTTCGCGCGGGATGATCAGCACGCTCCCCTCGCTCGCGGACTGGATCACCGATTTGATCCGCAGATCGGGAAAATCCGATCTGGCCAGAATGTCCATCACCCCCCAGGCCTTGTTGGCGGAATCCCCCCGCAGCGTCAGCCCCATGGACCGGCGCACCGCGCTGCGCGCCCCGTCGCACCCAACGAGGTATCGACAGCGCAGAAACCTGTCGGGCCGCC
>NZ_LWGH01000594.1:0-2507 GCF_001635395.1 Sulfitobacter sp. HI0129
GGTATCTATGCTCTCGGCGTGCTGGAATGGTCTATCATCGATATCGGCATCTTCGGCATCCTTGCCGCGATTTCCGGCGCGGTATTCTGCTGGGTGGGCGGCCGGGTGGATCGGCGCGTGGGGCCGATGCCCGTGATCGTCTTCTGCTGTGTCGTTCTGATCCTCACCGGCTGCCTGATCATTTCGCTCACGCCCGTTTCGGTACTGGGCATTGCACTGCCCGAAGGCTCCCCCCTGCCGGACATCCTGTTCTACGTGGCTGGCGCCTTGATCGGCGCCGCAGGCGGCGCTTTGCAGGCATCTTCGCGCAACATGCTGACGCGGCAAGGCAATCCCGAAAGAATGACGGAGGCATTTGGTCTCTATGCGCTGTCGGGAAAGGCAACCTCGTTCCTTGCCCCGGCGCTGATTGCCGTGACCAGTGATCTGACGGGCAGTCAAAGATTGGGGATCGCCCCCATCGTGGGGCTATTCATCATCGGCCTTCTCCTGCTAGCATGGGTGAAACCCCAGGGGGATTTTGAGGAATGAGTTTAAATCGTGTGACGAGTGCCGCCCTGTTGGCGATCCTTCTGGCAGCCTGTGGCGGCGACACGCCCGAGGCGCAGGCAAATCTGGACATTGACGGCACGCCATCTGCCGTGCTGCCGACGATCGGCTCTTCGGGCGGGGCGCTTAGCAATGTGGAGGCAAAGCGCCTTTTCGGGGCGAAGACCCATGGCTCCGCACAGGCACCCGCGCCCTACGGCGGCTATTCCAAGGGATGCCTTGCCGGTGGGATGCAACTGGCGGAAACCGGCTCGACATGGCAGGCGATGCGGCTGGGCCGCAATCGCAACTGGGGCCATCCGGAGATGCTCGACTACATCGACAAGCTGAGCCAGCGTGCCGCACAGCTTCCCGGTTGGGGCGGCATATACGTAGGAGACATAAGCCAGCCGCGGGGTGGCCCGATGCTGACCGGCCACCGCAGCCACCAGATCGGTCTCGATGCAGATATCTGGCTGTTACCGCCCAAATCGCTCGCCCTCTCCCGCGCCCAGCGTGAAAGCATTTCCTCCATCTCGCTTCGGCGCGCGGCGGGCGCCTATGTGAACGAAAGCTGGACGCCCCAGCACCATCAGTTGCTGAAGGCCGCCGCCTCCGATCCGCGTGTCGCGCGAATCTTCATCTTTCCCGGCGCCAAGGTTCAGATGTGCGCCGATGAAACCAGCGACCGGTCCTACCTGCGCAAGATCAGGCCATGGTATGGGCATCACTACCATTTCCACGTGCGCCTGACCTGCCCTCCGGGCGCGACGGATTGCACCAATCAGGCCCCGCCCCCGCCGGGTGACGGCTGTGCAGAGGCCGCGCAGTGGCAGAAGAACATTCTGAACCCGCCACCGCCGGATCCCAATGCCAAACCCGCCAAACCCCGGCGTGAAATTCTGCTGGCGGACCTTCCGGCACAGTGCAAAGCGGTACTGGACGCAAATTGATCCTTCGTATTTTCGCCCTAATGGCCGCGCTGGGCAGCGCGGCCCTGCCCGCTGTTGCCGAACCCGCGCTGAAGCAGGTCTCAGATGTTGTCTGGACCCAGAACGAAGGCTGGTTCGGCGGGTTTTCCGGCATGGAAGTGTCCGATGATGGCAAACGGGCCTACATCGTGTCGGACCGGGGCCGGATCGTCACCGCGGGATTGATCCGGGACGGGCTGGACACGCTTGCTGCCATCCAGGTACTGGATACACAGCCCCTGCGCAGCCCAGCCGGCAGCGTACTGGGAAAGCCCGATTCAGATGCCGAAGGACTTGCCGAAGGGCCGGACGGGCAACTCTATGTTTCGTTAGAGAATGACCACCGGGTCATGCGGATCGATCCGAAAACAGGGCGTACCGGGGTTCTTCCCCGCAGTCAGGCCTTCAAGGGATTCCCCATCAATCAGGGGTTGGAGGCGCTGGCCATCACCCCGGGCGGAACGCTTCACGCCATTCCGGAAAGCAGTACCAGCCGCACAGCCCCCTTTTCGGTTTACGCGCTCGAACGGGGGCGCTGGCGGAGGGTGCATCGCCTCATCCGCAGGGGCGCGTTCGTGCCAGTGGGCGCGGATTACGACCACGAGGGGCGGTTGTACCTGCTGGAACGCAGCGTGACACCGCTGGGCTTTCGCAGCCGCATCCGCCGGTTCGAATTTCAGGGTCCCGTTCCAGAAGAGGTCACCCTCATCACCTCTCTGCCCTCGCGCTTCGACAACCTCGAAGCGATCAGCGTCTGGAAGGACCGTTTCGGCCAGACCCGGCTCACCACGATATCGGACGATAATTTCCTGCCTATACAATCCACCCGGATGACCGAGTTCATCGTGACGGAGTAATTGGCTGCGGCGGGTCGCTGTCGTACGTTGATCAAGCTTCCTGTCACGCAGCAACTAGTGGCTGATCCCGCACGCTCTGCGCGATTGATTGCCAAGAGGTTGAAAAATCGCTTTGCGGAAAATGCAGGCTGTGCAACGCTGCGGGTGAGTT
>NZ_LWGH01000595.1:0-2285 GCF_001635395.1 Sulfitobacter sp. HI0129
CCTCGCCTACCACCGCCATCTGCGCGACGCGTTGGATGCCAAGCCGGCGACCATCGAGCGGCGCCTTGTGACCCTGAAGTCCTACTTCGCCTGGCGCGAAGACCGAAACAGTGCCCTGCCCTCCCCATTCGCCGACGTCCGTATCTCCGTGAGGATCCCGCGCCGCCTGCCCCGCCCCATCGATCGAGACACTCTCAGAGCGGTTCTCCAAGAGTGTGAAGTCCCCAAAGCTGTGGGGTCGAAGCCACGCGCTTACGATGCAGCACCGGTCTCGCAGAATGTCGTCACGCTCCTGATCATCAAGCTGCTGATCGTGACCGGGCTGCGGATCAGCGAGCTGACCAATGTAAAGGTCTGCGACGTATCGCAGGACGGAGGCCAGATCCTCGTAAATGGCAAGGGCAGCAAAGAGCGGATCGTCTTCGTGCCGAACCGTGAGCTGCAGGAAGAATTTGAACGCTACTGTCAGATGCGTTCCGAAGACGGCTCCATCGCGGCGCCGTTGTTCCTCAACTCGGTCGGACGCCGGCTCCGCTCGGCCACGTTCCGTAAGCGGCTGCGGGCGTTGTCCAGGCGCCTCGGGATCGAGCCGCACCTGACCCCGCACCGGTTCCGGCACTCGGCCGCGACGCTGCTGATCGAGGAGGGGATCGACATCCGGATGGTCCAGGCCTTGCTCGGGCACGCCAGCCTCAGGACGACGGAGATCTATGTGAGGGTTTCAAACCACGCACTACGGCGAGCGCTGGAACGGGTCGATGTACTGAGTGAACTGTGGTAGTAACGGCCTTAAGCTGACACATACCACGCAATTGTGATGCTGCATTCGCAGCCCGCATTGCTGCCGTTCGCTGCACTTGCTCGATCTCCGTATCAGTGGATGTTTGGACAGCAGCGTGCGATGAGCTTTCGCAGCATGCGCTCCAAGTACCGCATCAGGAATTCAGGAAATGCCAAAGAACGGAAACCCATTGATCAGTTTTGCCGTACGATCAAAGATCGGCTGTCGCAGCCGCCACAGTGCAGTCACTTCGATAGCGCGAAGGAATGTAGTTTACACGAGGCCAAAGCGCGAACCGTAGTTTTTGATGGTCCCGATTAGAATGAGCAACATGTTTGGGCGACGGTATTTCAGTCTCAAGAAACTGCGAGACTACGCGGTAGATCTTGATCTCTGTCCGCACCCGCCCGCTGAAGGGCTCATGGAATTCCTTGAACGCGAGGGTCTGCTAACGCCGGTCCGGCGACTGCGGTTCCCGGATGAGATCCCGCGGCGGCTTGCCAGCGATCGCCATGAGAGCGTGAGTATTGCCGGTCCGATAGAGCCTGATGGACCGCGCCTGGATGCAGCCATCACACTATTGAACGGGATTAGTCACTGGTCGGATGCTCGCATCTACGGCGAGAGCGAGCATGTCCTCGACGCGCTAGCAGATGAACACCGTCCATTTATTCAGACCGATTTCTCGCCTGCCGCATTTACGCCGTGGCAGAACCTGAGCATTCACCTCTATGATACTGATCGTGGCCCGGTCTATTCCACCGCCGCGCAGGATACGCCCGCCTTCTATCACTACTGGCAAGTATTCTGGCTGGCGACGATCCTGCGCTCGGGCGTACACCTATGGTTTCCGCTTGATGATCAAGCACTCTACACGGAAGTCCTTAGTGGTGGTGCAGTTTCTTGCGAAGGTTTGCGGCGACGCTCGCAGCAGAGCATCAATCTTGAGGCCTACCAGGAACTTCAATCACTCCGGGAATATCAAGCGCATTTCGAGGCTGTCGGCTACTTCGAGGCCTATACACATAATGCGCTGCAGACTTTCCAATCGGATCGAGATGAGAATGGCCGCATACCTGCCCGTCCCTGGCAGCGCTACCTGAGACGCGAGCGCGAAATTGCCCAAGACACTCTCTCTAGAAGTGATCTCGGCGAAGGCGCCTTAGTCGAGTTCATCGGCAAGCAGTGTGAGTGGTGGGACAATGCACGGCGTGTCGGACCGTCGGCGCTGTCAAATGAGTACAAGCGCAACATTCGTTCTACGATCATGCTCGTGCGCGCAGCGACGGGCATCGATTCGCAGGATGTTGTTCAGCGTGTCGGACGGCGCACAGGACATTTTAGGCCGACACTCGAAGTGATCTTTCCTGACTGGACCGAAGAGCAGCGCGATCTGACGGTCCGGTCGCTCAAGCATTGGGCGGATGAGTCACTGGCTTCACTGCCGAACCCCTTCCCGGTCAGCGAGGCCGAGTTGAACGGTTTTTGCGATTGGCTGGAGGAA
>NZ_LWGH01000596.1:0-4457 GCF_001635395.1 Sulfitobacter sp. HI0129
TGCGATGTTCCTGCCCTTCCGGGGCCTTCTGCCCTTGGCCCGGCTTATGGGTCGAAGCTGCCTCGCGGTAAACGATATCCTGCCGCTCGGTCAGCGCTTCGACCCCGTCACAGCGATACACGTGTTCGACGGTGACAAAGCAGAGCGGCCCGCTGCGCCCCTCTTTCGCAACGACATCCCTAACCGTCGAGCGCCGTTCCACCACACTGCCTACCCGCAGCGGCGCGACGAAACTCAACTCTCCCCCCGCCCACATCCGGCGCGGCAGGGTTACCGGCGGCAGAAAGCCCCCGCGCGGCGGATGACCGTCATCTGCCAGCGCGCGCGTCGGCTCCCTGCCTTGGGCGAGGCACCAGTGAATCATCGGCGGCGCCTCTGCCCCTTCCGTCCATTCCCCCGGCAGATCGAGCGTTGCGGCGAACTGTGTTGCTATCCGTGTGGAAAGAACTTCTTCTTCGGTTTCAGATCGACCGATCCATTCGCGCAGCCTTTTTATGTCCATCATCGTCGACATGATTTATGACGTGGATGGGTTATTCGTGAAGCGCGGGGGCCGGGTATGGGGCATTGGGCTATCCTCCTCCAAAGCGGGTCAGGGTACATCTGAACCGCCCTGCCCCCGAATGCAAAGGGTCGTTTCCTTTTTCCCTATGGCATCCTGTGCCCGTCAGCCACCGACGAGCGTGCCCCCGTTGGGATGCAGTACCTGCCCGGTCATGTAAGAGGAATCGTCGCAGGCGAGAAACAGAAGCGAAGGCGCCACCTCGTTCGGCTGCCCCGGTCGACCGAGAGGTGCGTTTTTGCCGAAATCTTCCACCGCCTCTTCGGGGAAGGAGGCCGGGATCAGCGGCGTCCAGATCGGGCCGGGGGCCACCCCGTTTACCAGTATCCCCTCGGGCGCCAGTTTGCCCGACATGGCACGCAGGAACGCAAGGATCGCGCCCTTGGTGGAAGCATAATCGACCAGCAGGTCCTGCCCCTTGTAGGCCGTGACGGACGTGACGCAGATGATGCGCGCACCCTTTTTCAAATGCGGCAACGCGGCCTGCGTCATGAACATCATGCCGAATATATTCGTGCGAAACGTGCGTTCGATCTGCGCTTCCTCGATATCTTCCACATTCTCCTGTGCGTGCTGCTCACCCGCGTCGTTCACCAGAATGTCGAGTTGGCCGAACTTATCCATAGTTTGGCGAACGGCATCCTCGCAGAAGGATTTGTCCCCCACGTCCCCCTTGATCAGCAGGGATTGGCTCCCCTCATCCTCGATGAGGTCCGCTGTTTTGCGGGCATCCTTGTCCTCATCCCGGTAAACAATGGCAACCTTTGCGCCCTCCCGGGCATAGAGTACCGCCGTAGCGCGACCTATCCCGGAATCACCACCCGTGATGAGCGCGACCTTTCCCTTCAGCCGGTCCGAGCCGGGATAGCGCGGCATGTATTGGGGTGCGGGGTCCATTTCATGTTCGAGCCCGGGCTGGCGCTGCGGGCTGTCCATCGGGGTGAAATCCTGTGACATCTGACTCTCCTGAACGCGTTAACCAAAGCGGGTCAGGACGCGGCGCATCCCCCGCTGTGGGATGAACGAGGGACGCCGGTTTTCCGTTCCGACCCGGTAGCGGAGCACATGTGGAAGCTACGGTGCATGAATAGTTCGGAGGACTCGCGGGGCGCCGCGCTTTGTGCATAGCGACTTTAGCAAAGGCCTCCAGCCCGCCTGTCAAGACAGTCTCAAAGCGCTTCTGGGACCTGCCGGTAGAAGTATTGGGAATTTACACATTCTTTGTAAGGATGAGTTGCAAGGCGCAATCACCTCCGGAAGCGAAAATTCGACTTCCATTCAAACTAGTTCTCGTCTTAGTGCCAACCCTGCACGCGAAAGTTGTTTCGGACTCTCTATAACCGGCATCACAGCTATCTTGTTCCTTGGAATTGTTAAGAAATTCCTGTAGGATACTAACACTATACGGACGATGTTTTTCCTTGCCCGCAGATTAACACCTGCTATATGTTCGGTAGCAGCATAAACCATAGGAGTGGTGTACAATGAAATTTATGATCTCCCTTATTAGCTCGGCAGTCGTGCTTTCTTCCGCGGCATTCGCACAGACAACAACGACCGAAGCAGTGCTCGGTCAGTCCGGCAACCCCGAGTATCCCCTTCAGATCCAGGGCCAGAACGGCGTGATCTACAACTGCGAGCCCGAAATCGTTGTGACAAACGGCGTTCGCGGCCGTAACTGCATCCAAGCAGGTACTGGCGGTCTCTTCGACGGCGGTCTGGCAACAGCTGCGACAGTCGGTGCCGGCGTTCTGCTCGTTGCAGCTATTGCAGCTGACGACGACGACTCGACCACGACAACAACTACACCCTGATCTTCCTTGGGCGTATAGAACGCCCTTTAGGATCAGCATCGATACGCCCTGCGGTAATTCACCGTGGGGCGTTTCCTTTTTGGATTTTTGCAAAACTCGTTTGCTGCGCTTTCAGAACCTCCTGCTTGAAACGACCAACTACCGGTACGCGAAGCAGGAATAGAGCCCAAAGGCTAACTTAGGGTAAAAAGCCGCCGCGTTGTTGCGGCGACTCCCGACCCCCCAAGCCCAGCTAGCCTTTCAACACATCCCCCAGAACCTTGGCTAGGCCCGCGTCCGAAAACGGCTTGTCCAGCTTCGCGGTGATGTACTTGGCTCCGCCTTCCGGCATGTCGGCATAGCCTGTCGCGAGGATGATGGGCATGTCAGGCCTGGATTCGCGGACCTGCTGCGCCAGTTCGACGCCGGTCATCTTCGGCATGGCCTGATCGGTGACGATCAATTCGATATCCGGGCGCTCCGAAAGTTGGGTGAGCGCCTCTGCACCCGAATGGGCCTCGATCACCTCGTGACCGAGATCCTCCAGCATCGCGACGGTGCCCATGGAGACGAGGAAATCGTCGTCGACGGCAAGGATCACGCGGCTGCGGTCCGTCTTGGTTTGCTGCTCTTCGGCTTCCGCTTCCGCTTCGCCGGTCTCTGCATCCTGTTCGGCCACCGGCAGCAACAGGCAGGCCTTCGTGCCCTCCCCCAAGGTACTTTCCATGATGAACGTGCCCCCCGATTGCTTCGCCAGACCATGTACCATGGACAGGCCCAGCCCGGTGCCCTTGCCCACACCCTTGGTGGTAAAGAAAGGTTCCATGGCCTGAGACAGCGTCGCGGAATCCATCCCCGATCCGTTGTCGGAGACCGAGATCCGCACATAGCGGCCCGGCTCCAGATCACGGGGCTCGTCCCAATCCACTTCATCGACGGTGATGGAGATCGTACCGGTCCCGTCCAGCGCATCGCGACTGTTCACGGCAAGGTTCAGGATCGCCATTTCAAGCTGGTTACGGTCCACCAGCGCCGGCGCCACATCTTCGGCAACCGTCATTTCAAGCTCGATCTCGGCGCCCAGGGACCGCTGCAGCAGATCCCGCATATCCGGCACCAATGCACCGACATCGACCACATGGGCGTTCAGGTCCTGCTTTCGCGCGAACGCGAGCATCCGCTGGGTAAGGCGCGCGCCCCGTTCCGTTGCCTGTCGGGCGTTGTCGATAAAGCGGCTGACCTCGTCCGAAGGTGCCACCAGCCGCTTCTGCAGAAGGTTGAGGCTCGACTGGATCGCCATGAGCAGGTTGTTGAAGTCATGTGCAACGCCCCCGGTCAGCTGGCCGATCATCTCCAGCTTCTGGCTCTGGCGCAGGGCGGCTTCGGTTTCCGCCAGTGCTGCTTCGCGCGCGCGCTCCTCGGTCACATTGCGCCCGAAGGCATAGATGCGGCCATTGCGCATCGTTGCCGACCACACGAAGGTAAGATAGCTGCCGTCCTTGTGCCGCAGCCGGTTTTCGTAGGGTTTGGCCACAGGGTCATTTTCGATGTTGTCAAACGCCGCCACGGTCTTGTCCATGTCGTCCGGATGCAGAAGCGGCTCGAATGTCTTGCCGATCAGCTCCTCCGGCGCATATCCCAACTGACGCTGCCAGGCCGCATTGACCGTCTCTGCGCTGCCGTCCTGCGCCACCACGGCCAGCAGATCCTCGGTCAGGTCCCATGCCGTGTCGCGCTGCTTTGTCAGTTCATGCACTTCCTCCGTGCGGGCGACCACTTCGTCGTGAATATCGGTGCAGGTTCCGTACCAGCGCTTGATCGTCCCGTCCGGCCCGCGCACGGGTTGGGCCCGGCCCAGCACCCAGCGATAGGCGCCGGAGCGGTGGCGAAGGCGGTACTCAATCTCGTAGGGTTCGCCCGTATCCAGTGAATGCTGCCAGATACGCCGGGATCTTTCCTGATCCTCCTCATGGAACATCCCGTTCCAGGCATCCCCGTCCGTCGAATTCTTGGGCACGCCGGTATATTCGTACCACCGATCGTTGTAAAAATCGTGAAAGCCGTCAGGGCGGGTCGACCAGATCATCTGATCGACGGAATTC
>NZ_LWGH01000597.1:0-1137 GCF_001635395.1 Sulfitobacter sp. HI0129
CGGCGAGCAGGCGGCGCACCATCGTGGGCGCCGCGAACATATGCGCCCGCCCGTGATGCGCCGCGAGGTCGAGCACCTCGTCCGCGTCGAAGCCACCGCTTTCGGGAAAGACATGCCGGGCCCCGGCACGCACATGCATCAGGTTGTAAAGCCCCGCCCCATGGCTGAGCGGCGCGGCATAGATCGCCGCATCCCCGTCAAAGACACGGTCGACATCCACTTCGTAGCAAAGCGCCATCGATAGCAGCATGTCANGGGTGATGATCACCCCCTTGGGCGTACCGGTCGTACCGGAGGTATAGAATAGCCACGCCATGTCCGACCCATCCCGCGGCGCAGGCTCGGGTAGCGGCGGATGGACCAGCAGATCGTCGTATCCAGGGCCATCGACGTCCACGCGCGGGACGGGATCGCCTTCGGCGTTCAATGCCGCCCCGTTGGACCCGACCACGAAGACCAGCTTCGCGCCCGCGTCCCTCAGGATAAACGCCGCCTCACGCCCGTGCAGCTTTGCATTGATCGGCACCGCCGCGGCACCGGCGTACCAGATCCCGTAAAGCGCGATCAGGTAATCCGGCCCGTTGGGCATGAAAAGCGCGACCCGGTCGCCCTCCGCCACTCCCTGCGCGCGCAGCCATCCCGCCACGGCCCGGGCGCGGGCATCAAAATGCGCATAATCGGCCATGGGGGTCACGCCCCTGAACAGGGCGGGATGCCGGGGGTATGCCGTGGCACTGCGGGCCAGCCAATGGGCAAGGTTCATGGATGTCATCCTTCTTCGCTGGCCGCAGACTGCCGCGCCATTGCCCCGACGGCAACAGTCGGCTTTCCATGCTATGGCGCATGGCCTATAAGCGGGCGAGCAAAGGGCGGCGACAGTCTGCCCACCTTGAGAAGGGTCGAGGAACCATGACGAAGAACACCCACGATGCAGACGTCGCGTTCATCCGCGCGCTGGCCGAGCTGCTGAACGAAAACGATCTCACCGAATTGCAGGTGAAGCGCGACTACGCCGAGGACGACAGCCTGAACGTCCGCGTCAGCCGCAAGCCGCCGCAGCAGGTGATGGCCCCGCAACAGCAGTATATGCCGCAGCCGCAGCAGGCCCACGCCCCCGCCCCTGCATCCGCCGCCCCG
>NZ_LWGH01000598.1:0-12560 GCF_001635395.1 Sulfitobacter sp. HI0129
GAAGCGTGGCTTCAACAAGCCGAACCGCAAGGAATACGCCGTCGTCAACCTGGGCCTGATCCAGAAGTTTATCGACGCGGGCAAGCTGGATGCGGGTTCTGCCATCGACGGTGCTGCACTGGTCGCCTCTGGCCTCGTGCGCCGCGAGCGTGACGGTATCCGGGTTCTGGCCAAGGGCGATTTTTCCGCCAAGGTCGATCTGCAGGTTGCCGGCGCATCCAAATCTGCCATTGAAGCGGTCGAAAAGGCCGGTGGCAGCGTTACAGTCACGGCGCCCCAAGCGGCAGAAGCCTCAGCCTGATCCGGGATTAGCCTTGTGAGCGGGAGCCGTCCCGCTTACATAACCCTGAGTTTTCCCAACGCCGCCCGCCGGAAAACGGCCTGGGCGGCGTTTTCGCAAGAGAAAAGAGCCCCACAATGGTATCTGCTGTCGAGAACATGGCCGCCAACACCAGCTGGTCCGCGCTGGGTAAGGCGACCGATCTTCGCAACCGAATCCTGTTCACGCTCGGCCTTCTGATCGTCTACCGGCTGGGAACCTTCATTCCCGTTCCGGGCATCGACGGTTCTGCGCTGCGCGAGTTCATGGCAAGCGCGGGGCAGGGGATCGGCGGCATGGTTTCCATGTTTACCGGTGGTGCTCTGGGCCGGATGGGTATCTTCGCCCTCGGCATCATGCCCTATATCTCGGCCTCGATCATCGTTCAGCTTCTGACCTCGATGGTGCCGTCGCTGGAACAGCTAAAGAAAGAGGGCGAACAGGGGCGCAAGAAGATCAATCAGTATACGCGCTACGGTACGGTGGCGTTGGCCACGTTGCAGGCCTATGGCCTCGCCGTCAGCCTCGAAGCGGGGGATATCGCCGCCGACCCCGGCCTTTACTTCCGTCTGTCCACCATCATTACCCTTGTCGGCGGTACGATGTTCCTGATGTGGCTGGGTGAACAGATCACCGCACGCGGTATCGGCAACGGCATTTCGCTCATCATCTTTGTGGGCATTATCGCCGAGGTTCCGGCGGCCATTGCGCAGTTCTTCGCCTCGGGCCGGTCGGGCGCCATCAGCCCTGCTGTCATCGTGGGCGTGCTGGTCATGGTGATCCTGACGATCATGTTCGTCGTCTTCATGGAGCGCGCACTGCGCAAGATCCACATTCAGTACCCCCGCCGCCAGGTGGGCATGAAGATGTATGACGGCGGGTCCTCTCACCTCCCCGTCAAGGTCAACCCGGCGGGCGTCATCCCCGCGATCTTCGCATCGTCGCTTTTGTTGCTGCCGGTCACGATCAGCACATTCTCGGGCAATTCCACCAATCCGGTGATGTCGTGGATGCTGGCCAACTTCGGCCCCGGTCAGCCGCTCTATCTGCTGTTCCTCGTCGCGATGATCGTGTTCTTCGCGTATTTCTACACGTTCAACGTCAGCTTCAAACCCGATGACGTGGCGGAGAACCTCAAGAACCAGAACGGCTTTGTCCCGGGTATCCGCCCCGGCAAGCGTACGGCGGAATACCTCGAGTACGTGGTGAACCGCGTTCTCGTTCTGGGTTCCGCCTATCTTGCAGCCGTCGTTCTGCTGCCTGAAATTCTGCGCGGGCAGTTCGCCATTCCCTTCTATTTCGGGGGCACCTCGGTACTGATCGTTGTCTCCGTCACGATGGATACAATCCAGCAGGTCCAAAGCCATTTGCTGGCCCATCAATACGAAGGTCTGCTTGAACGTTCTCAACTGCGCGGTAAAGGTGCAGGGAGAGGCAAAGGTACACGCAAGAAACGGAGCCCGGTACGTCGATGAATATTATTCTGCTTGGGCCTCCGGGCGCCGGGAAGGGCACGCAGGCGCGGCACCTTGTTGAAACACGGAACATGGTACAGCTTTCCACTGGCGACATGCTCCGCGAAGCCAAGGACAGCGGTACCGAGATGGGCAAGATGGTCGCCGACGTGATGGCACGTGGTGATCTGGTCACGGACGAAATCGTGATCGGCCTGATCCGCGAAAAGCTCGAAGCTGGTGGCGACCAAGGCGGCTTCATTTTTGACGGTTTCCCTCGGACCCTGATGCAGGCCGTTGCACTCAAGGATTTGCTGGCTGAGATGGGGCAGAAGCTCGATGCGGTTATCGAACTCCGGGTCGAGGACGAAGTGCTCGTCCAGCGGATTGCCGGGCGTTCCACCTGCGGGCAGTGCGGTGAAGTCTACCACGACGTGACGAAGCCGCAGCCAGCGGATGGCAAATGCTCCAACTGCGGGGCGGCGGACTTCAGGCGCCGGGCGGACGACAACGAGGAAAGCCTGCGCAACCGGTTGATGGAATACTACAAGAAGACATCGCCGTTGCTGGGATATTATTTCGCACATGAGTTGCTGAAACCTGTCGACGGCCTCGCGCCGATCGAAGAGGTTCAGGCCTCTATCGCCTCCATCCTCGATAGCTGATCGGCGGTTGGGGGCGCGGTTTCCACAGCGTCCCTTCTATTGACGAAGGGGCGGGTTGACCTCCCCCCGAATCCGCCCTAACCAGCGCTATCTCGCAAGAGAATCGAATTGTGCGGGGCGCCGATCACGCTCCCTACAAGATCACCTGATCAGCTGTAGCCCGTAGGCAATCCGCCTCGGGCTTCACGTTGTGAAAAAAGGGTCTGGCATGACGGACCCGCAACGAAAAGGAATATGACACGTGGCACGTATTGCCGGCGTAAACATCCCGACTGCAAAGCGGGTTCCCATCGCCCTCACCTATATCACCGGCATCGGCAATTCCTCCGCCGAAGCCATCTGCGAAGCCGTTGGCATCGAAACCTCCCGTCGCGTCAATGAGCTGAGCGACGCGGAGGTGCTCAAGATTCGTGAGCACATCGATGAAAACTACACCGTCGAAGGCGACCTGCGCCGCGACACCCAGATGAACATCAAGCGCCTGATGGACCTTGGCAGCTACCGTGGCCTGCGCCACCGTCGCAACCTGCCTGTCCGTGGTCAGCGCACCCACACCAACGCTCGCACCCGCAAAGGCCCCGCAAAGGCCATTGCCGGCAAGAAGAAATAAGGGAGGGTCTGACCGATGGCACGTGAAAAGACACGCGTAAAGAAGAAGGTTTCCAAGAACATCGCCGCCGGCGTTGCGCATGTGAACTCCAGCTTCAACAACACCAAGATCCTGATTTCCGACGTTCAGGGCAATGCGATTGCATGGTCCTCCGCCGGCACCATGGGCTTCAAGGGGTCGCGGAAATCCACGCCCTACGCCGCCCAGATGGCCGCCGAGGACGCGGGCCGCAAAGCGCAGGATCATGGCGTCAAGACATTGGAAGTCGAAGTGCAGGGCCCCGGTTCGGGTCGTGAATCCGCGCTGCGCGCTCTGGCTGCTGCCGGGTTCAACATCACCTCGATCCGTGACGTGACCCCGATGGCCCACAACGGCTGCCGTCCGCCCAAACGCCGCCGCGTCTAAGCGACAGGACTGTCAACAGGGGCTGCGCCACGTGCGCGGCCCCGAAACGCTTTTTTGAAACCTCGAGCGTTCGTGCCGTTTGGACATGAGGCACGGACAAGAATGGAGGGACGCATGATCCATAAGAATTGGGCTGAACTGATCAAGCCGACACAGCTGGACGTGAAGCCGGGCAATGACCCCGCACGCCAGGCGACCGTTGTGGCGGAACCGCTCGAGCGGGGCTTCGGCCTGACCATGGGCAACGCCCTGCGCCGCGTGCTGATGTCCTCGCTGCAGGGTGCCGCCATCACATCCGTTCAGATCGACAACGTTCTGCACGAATTCTCTTCGGTCGCCGGTGTGCGCGAAGACGTGACCGACATCATCCTGAACCTCAAGGGCGTGAGCCTGCGCATGGAAGTCGAAGGGCCGAAGCGTCTGTCGATCTCAGCCACTGGTCCCGGCGTCGTCACGGCCGGCGACATCAGCGAATCCTCCGGCATCGAAATTCTGAACCGGGACCACGTGATCTGCCACCTCGACGATGGGGCGGACGTTTACATGGAACTGACGGTCAACACCGGTAAGGGCTATGTCGCTGCCGACAAGAACAAGCCCGAGGACGCGCCCATCGGTCTCATCCCGATCGACGCGATCTATTCGCCGGTCAAGAAGGTGTCCTATGACGTGCAGCCGACCCGTGAAGGTCAGGTGCTCGACTATGACAAGCTGACCATGAAGATCGAGACCGACGGCTCCATCACGCCCGATGACGCGGTGGCCTTTGCCGCACGCATCCTGCAGGACCAGCTTGGTATCTTCGTCAACTTTGACGAGCCCGAGTCCGCGTCCCGTCAGGATGACGACGACGGTCTGGAGTTCAACCCGCTGCTGCTGAAGAAAGTGGACGAGCTCGAGCTTTCCGTGCGGTCGGCAAACTGCCTGAAGAACGACAATATCGTCTACATCGGCGACCTGATCCAGAAGACCGAAGCGGAGATGCTCCGCACCCCGAACTTCGGCCGCAAGTCCCTGAACGAGATCAAGGAAGTGCTGTCGGGCATGGGTCTGCATCTCGGCATGGACGTCGAGGACTGGCCGCCCGACAACATCGAGGATCTGGCGAAGAAATTCGAGGATTCCTTCTGATATTCACTGCGGCGGGTCATACCTGCCGCAGCGTTTCCGGGCCTCTGGCCCCAAGGAGAGCCCAAGACACGCATCGCGGGCCGGACAAAGCAAAACAGCCCGTAGAGGGCAACATTAGGAGATAGAACATGCGTCACGCACGTGGATACCGCCGCCTCAACCGCACACATGAGCACCGCAAGGCGCTTTGGGCGAACATGGCAGGCTCGCTCATCGAACATGAGCAGATCAAGACAACCCTGCCCAAGGCCAAGGAACTGCGCCCGATCATCGAAAAGATGATTACGCTCGCCAAGCGGGGCGACCTGCACGCGCGCCGTCAGGCCGCGTCGAAGCTGAAGGAAGACCAGTACGTCGCGAAGCTGTTCGACGTGCTGGGCCCGCGCTACAAAGACCGTCAGGGTGGATATGTTCGCATTCTGAAGGCCGGTTTCCGGTATGGTGACATGGCACCGATGGCGATCATCGAATTCGTGGACCGTGATCGTGACGCGAAAGGTGCCGCCGACAAGGCGCGCGTCGCGGCTGAGGCCTCTGCCGAGGATTGATCAACCGGGGCAACCCGTTTGCTGGAAAGCCCCGCTTTGCGGGGCTTTCTGCTTTTTTGCCTTCGGCGAGGATTTTCAACCATTTGGAAGGGCGCTGACCAGCAGGTGGCGTACCTACGCAAGATGGGGAATACGTAGTAGTAACGAAGCACGGTTGGCCGGACGCGGCCATGTGCAGACCGGAGTGGGATATGGCGGACCTGTTTGACAGCCAGATGAACGAAGGGGTCCCGGAACGGGGGGCAGGCCATCGGCCCCTTGCCGACAGGTTGCGACCCAAGAGCCTGTCCGAGGTGATCGGGCAGCCCGGTGTCATCGGCCCGGAGGCTCCGCTGAGCACTATGCTGGCCTCGGGGGCGCTTTCCTCGTTGATCTTCTGGGGTCCGCCGGGCGTTGGAAAGACGACCATTGCACGCCTGCTCGCTGATGAAACCGATCTGCATTTCGTGCAAATCAGTGCCATTTTTAGCGGGGTTCCCGAACTGCGCAAGGTCTTCGAGGCGGCCAAGCTGCGTGCTGCAAAGGGGCAGGGGACGCTGCTTTTCGTCGACGAGATACATCGCTTCAACAAGGCCCAGCAGGACAGTTTTTTGCCGCATATGGAGGATGGCACCATCCTGCTGGTAGGGGCCACGACCGAGAATCCGTCATTCGAGCTTAATGCCGCGGTCCTTTCCCGCGCGCAGGTGCTGGTGCTGGAACGGCTGTCAGTCGAAAGCCTCGAACAGCTTGCCATCCGGGCGGAAGAGGAGCTTGGCCGGTCGCTGCCCCTGACCGCCGAGGCGCGTTCCGCCTTGTTGGAAATGGCCGACGGGGACGGGCGCGCCTTGCTGAACCTAGTTGAGCAGATCGTGAGCTGGGATGTCGCTGACCCCCTCGATACAGGGGCGCTTTCGACGCGGCTGGCCCGCCGGGCCGCGCAATACGACAAATCGGGTGACGCTCATTACAACCTCATCTCTGCCCTGCACAAATCGGTGCGGGGGTCTGACCCGGATGCCGCGCTCTACTGGCTTGCACGTATGCTGGAGGGGGGCGAGGACCCGCGTTATCTCATGCGGCGGATCACCCGCATGGCGGTGGAGGACATCGGCCTCGCCGATCCGCAGGCGCAGGCCATTTGCCTGCAGGGCTGGGAAACATATGAACGCCTCGGCTCCCCCGAAGGGGAGCTGGCGCTGGCGCAGGCGGTTCTCTATCTCGCACTCGCGCCGAAATCCAATGCCGCTTACGTGGCCTACAAGGCCGCGCGCAAGTCGGCGCGCAAGACCGGATCAGCGCCACCGCCGAAGCATATCATGAATGCGCCCACCGGCCTGATGAAAGAGCAGGGCTACGGTGCCGGCTATGCCTATGACCATGACGCGGAGGACGCGTTTTCAGGCCAGCATTATTTCCCCGACACCATGGATCGCGTCGCGTTCTACGCCCCGGTCGAACGTGGTTTTGAGCGCGACCTGAAGAAGCGGACGGAATATTTCGCGCGGTTGCGCAGCAAGCGGTCCAATACGGACCGGTCGTCCGAAACTTGACATCCAGCAGCGCAGGGACGATGGACCGCCTATGTTCATAACGCTTACACTCGTGGCACTCGGCGGGGCGATCGGCGCCTCTCTGCGGTACCTTTTCGGCGTCGCCGTCTACAGGATGGGTGCGACGGGGGATTTCCCCATCGCGATCCTTTCGGTGAACGTCATCGGTTCCTTTTTGATGGGGGCCTTCGTCATCTTCGCGGCCCAGCGGGGGCTGACGCATTTGTCGCCCTTCGTAATGACGGGTATCCTTGGTGGCTTTACTACGTTTTCCGCTTTCTCGTTGGAAACGGTGACCCTGCTCGAACGCGGGCAGGCGGCATCGGCCCTTGTATATGTCACGCTGTCCGTCGGGCTTTCGATCATGGGGCTGATGGCCGGGGTGCTCATCATGCGGGGATTGCTGACATGAGCCGGGTCCAGACCAGAACCGTGGAAGACGGCGAGGGCGACCAGCGTCTTGACCGATGGTTCAAGCGACAGTTTCCGCAGATTTCGCAAGGTCGGCTGGAAAAAATGTGCCGAAAGGGCGAGATACGCGTCGATGGGGGGCGGGTTAAGGCCGCCACACGGCTCGAGGTCGGCCAGCAGGTCCGTATCCCGCCGTTGCCCGACAGCGATGCACCGCCCCCACCCAAACGCACCCGGATCAGTGACGCGGACGCCAAGTTCATCCGAAGCTGCGTGATCTATCGCGATGATCATGTGATCGCGCTCAACAAGCCGCCGGGGTTGCCGGTGCAGGGCGGATCGGGGCAGTCCGACCGGCATGTGGATGCCTTGGCCGACGCGCTGTGCTTCGATCTGGATGAGAAGCCGCGCCTTGTGCACCGGCTGGACAAGGATACGTCGGGCGTGTTGCTGATGGCGCGGACGCGGGCTGTGGCGGCCGATCTGACCGCGAGTTTCCGGCATCGCGAAACCCGGAAGATTTACTGGGCGGCGGTCGCGGGCGTTCCGCACCCCAAGAACGGCACGATCAAGTTCGGGCTGGTCAAGGCCGGGGGCCATGGGTCGCGCGGCGAGGGGGAGAAGATGCATTGCATCCATCCCGCCGAAGTGGACACGACCGATGGCGCCAAGCGCGCGACGACGGATTATGCCGTGCTGGCGCAGGCGGCGAACCGCACCTGCTGGTGCGCGTTGATCCCCGTCACCGGCAGAACGCATCAGCTGCGCGCGCATATGGCTGAAATCGGTCACCCTATCGTGGGGGATGGCAAATACGGCGGCTCGGGGCAGGACAATCTCGGCGATGGCTGGGGCGCACAACTGGGTGGCGACATATCCAAGAAGCTGCATTTGCACGCCCGTTCGCTGACGCTGGAACATCCGGTAACAAAGGCGCGGCTGAACCTCACGGCACCTCTGCCCGATCACATGGCGCGGACCTGGGACACGTTTCAATGGCTTGCGTCGGATGTGCCCGCCGACCCCTTCGAAGAGGGCTGGGCGTGACGGCACCCCTGCGGCTGGTGATTTTCGACGTCGATGGCACGCTGGTGGACAGCCAGTCGGATATCGTCGCGGCGATGGGCCATGCCTTTGCCGCCTGTTCGCTGCCCGCACCCGATCGTGCCGCGGTTCTGTCGATCGTTGGCCTCTCGCTTGACCGGGCCATGGCTGTGCTGGCACCCGATGTCCCGGCGCATCTGCACGTGGCGATGGAGGCGGCCTACAAGGATGCCTATGTGGATCTGCGGGCGCGGACTGGGGTTGCCGAGTCCTCCCCGCTCTATCCCGGGGCGCTGCAGACTCTGGAACAGCTCGCCGCGCGGGACGACGTGCTGCTGGGCGTCGCTACCGGTAAATCGCGGCGCGGGCTCGACCTGTTGCTTGAGGCGCATGGACTGGGCCGATTTTTCGCAACCCGGCAGGTCGCGGATTTCCATCCTTCAAAACCGCATCCTTCGATGATCCTTGAGGCGATGCGCGAAACCGGGGCGGCGCCCGCTGATACGGTGATGGTTGGCGATACGAGTCTCGATATGGATATGGCCGCCGCGGCGGGTGTGACAGGAATCGGGGTGAGCTGGGGCTACCATCCGGTGCAGAACCTCACGGCAGCCAGCCGCATCGTTGACGGGTTCGATACCTTGCTGCCCGCGCTGGAAGAAACATGGAAGGTTGCCGCATGAGCGATTGGAAGGCGAAACGTTTCTGGAAAGCGGCAGAAGTCGTTGCCGCCGACGAAGGCTTTGCCGTCGAGCTTGACGGGCGGCCCATTCGGACACCTGCGAAAAATCCGCTGACCATGCCCACCCGCGCAATGGCAGAGGCCGTTGCATCCGAATGGATGGCGCAGGACGGCGTCATCGATCCACGCACCATGCCCGCCACGCGGACGGTCAACGCCGCCGTTGACAAGGTCGTCCCCCAGCATGCGGAAGTGGCCGAGATGCTGGCGGCTTACGGCGATGCGGACCTGCTGTGTTATCGCGCAGATGGGCCGGAAGAACTGGTCGCCCGTCAGCAGGCGCAATGGGACCCATACCTCGACTGGGCGCGGCAGGACCTGGGGGCCGATCTTTCGCCCCGCACGGGAATCATGCACGCCCCGCAGGAGGCAGACGCCCTTGCCGCCCTGTCGCGACGGACCCATGCATTGAACGATTTCGAGCTGGCCGCGTTTCACGATCTTGTGTCTCTTTCCGGCTCGCTCGTTCTGGGATTTGCCGCAGCACTGGGCGCGGGAAAGGCAGAGGAAATCTGGACCGTATCGCGGCTTGATGAACTCTGGCAGATCGAACAATGGGGGGCCGACGAAGAGGCGGAGGCCCTGGCCGAAGTGAAGCGGCAGAGCTTTCTTCACGCCAAACAGATGTTCGATCTTGCAAAAAAGGACGGTTGAGAGCGGCTCTTGCGACGTAAACCGGGGCAGATTCACCGATCCGACACTTGACCTCCGATCCCAATTCCGACCACAGTGCTGACCACTGAGCAGGAACAATTCTGCCAGTATCGCCTCCGGCGCCCCGGTGTCGGAATAACCGCCCTAAGATGTGGCGGACTATCAGGAAGAGGTAAAAATGAAAAAATCCGTATTTCTTGGCGCGCTGACCTTTGCGGGCCTCGCAGCCGGCGCTGCAGCGGCCGGAACGCTGGAAGACGTGCAAGCGCGCGGCAAGCTGAACTGCGGCGTGACCACCGGCCTGGTCGGCTTCGCCGCTCCCGATGCGAATGGTGAATGGAATGGTTTCGACGTGGCCGTCTGCCGTGCCGTTGCCGCCGCCGTTCTGGGTGACCCCACCGCCGTCGAGTTCATCCCCACCACGGGCAAGACACGCTTCACCGCGCTGGCCTCCGGCGAAATCGACATGCTGGCCCGGAACACCACCTGGACCTTCAGCCGTGACGTTGATCTGAAGTTCGACTTTGTCGGCGTCAACTACTACGACGGTCAGGGCTTCATGGTGCCTAAGGCGCTTGGCGTTTCCTCCGCGAAGGACCTCGACGGTGCGACCGTCTGCATCCAGACCGGTACAACGACCGAATTGAACCTCGCGGACTTCTTCCGCGCGAACAACATCAACTACGAGCCGGTTCCGATCGAAACCAACGCTGAAGCGCAGCAGCAGTACCTTGCCGGTGCCTGCGACGTCTACACGACGGACGCTTCCGGTCTGGCCGCGACACGCGCGACCTTTGAAAACCCCGATGAGCACACGCTGCTTCCGGAAATCGTTTCCAAAGAGCCGCTGGGCCCGCTGGTCCGCCACGGTGACAACGAGTGGGGCGACGTGGTTCGCTGGACTCTGAACGCGCTGATCACTGCCGAAGAGCTCGGCGTGACATCCGCGAACGTCGGCGACATGGCGTCCAACACCACCAACCCCGAAGTCGCCCGCCTGCTGGGCACCGAGGGCAACCTGGGTGAGATGATGGGCCTCGAAGCCGATTGGGCCAAGAAGGCGATCATGTCCGAAGGCAACTACGGTGAGATCTTTGCCAAGAACATCGGCGAAGAAACCCCCATCGGCCTCGCACGTGGTCTGAACGCACAGTGGACAGACGGCGGCCTGCTGTACTCGCCCCCGTTCCGCTAAATATCACGACCGAAGGGCGCGGATTTCCGCGCCCTTCGTACCCCATGACGACCGACAAGAACCCGAGCCACCTTCGCACTACCGATGCGCCGCATAAAAAACCGGCCGGGACACAGGGAACAGTTTCATGACGTCACTTACCGACCCCCAAAGGGGTTCGTTCCGGCTATCTTCGCTGTTGAACGATACGCGGTACCGCTCGATGACCCTTCAGGTTATCGCTGCCGTGGTCCTCGCCCTTACACTCGGGTATCTTTATTCCAACCTGATGGCGAACCTGCAGGAGCAGGGGCTCGATATCTCTTTCGACTTCCTCTACAGCCCTGCCGGCTACGACATTAACCAGACGCTGATCGACTATAACAGCCAGTCCACGAACCTGCGCGCCGCGGTCGTCGGTGTGCTGAATACCCTTCTGGTCGCATTCCTTGCCTGTGTGACCGCCACGGTCTTCGGCGTCATCGCAGGGGTGCTGCGGCTGTCGAAGAACTGGCTCGTGCGCAAGCTGATGGCCTTTTACGTTGAGATTTTCCGTAACATTCCGGTGCTGATCTGGATCATCATCATCTTCACCATCATGACGGCGGTGATGCCGGCCCCCAGCGCCTTCAGGGGGGACACGCCGTCTTCCTCGATGTTGTTCGATCTTTTTGCCTTCACCAACCGCGGCGTCTATGTCCCCGGTCCGTATTTTACCCGTGGCTTTGGCGGAGAGGACGGGAGCTGGATCAACTGGCTGCTGGTCATCGGCGTTCTGGTTGCATCCTTGTTCGCCACGCGCGCGGTTTCGGCCCGGGCGAACGACAAGCAGGCGAAAACAGGTGTACGGCCAAAGACCTTCTGGCTGAACCTCGCGATCTGGTTCGTGCCGGTGATCGTTCTTCTTTTCGCCCTCGGGCTGCAGTGGGACATTCCCGAACTGCGCGGGTTCAATTTTGGCGGTGGTATCAAGATCGGTGGCCCGCTGATTGCCCTGTGGTTCGCCCTGTCGATCTATACCGGCGCGTTCATCGCTGAAAATGTCCGTGCAGGTATTCAGGCGGTTTCCAGAGGTCAGACAGAGGCGGCCTCGGCCCTTGGCCTACGCCCCCGGCGTGTGATGAACCTCGTCGTTTTGCCGCAGGCGCTCCGGGTGATCATTCCGCCGCTGATCTCCCAGTACCTGAACATTACCAAGAACTCTTCGCTGGCCATCGCCGTCGGCTACGCCGACATCACTGCGACACTGGGGGGTATCACCCTGAACCAGACAGGCCGTGCCATTGAATGCGTGTTGCTGCTGATGTTGTTCTACCTCGTGATCTCGCTCTGCATTTCCGCGGTCATGAACGTCTACAACAATGCCATGAAGCTGAAGGAGCGCTGAGATGTCTGATACACACGCAGAATCAGTCGCTTTCGTCCGTGAAACGGCTTTGCCGCCCGTGCCTCCGCCGGTGGCGGAGCGGGGCATCTACAAATGGGGCCGGGAAAACCTGTTCGCGACGCCGCTGAACGCCCTGCTTACCGTGGCGGCGATATACGTGATCTACCTCGTGCTTGCGGGAACCTTGCCGTGGATCCTTGGCGGGGTCTGGACCACAAGCTCGCTCGCGGAATGCCGTGAAGTGCTCGACGGGCGTTCGGCTGCCTGTTTCTCGGTACTGACCGACCGGTGGAACCAGCTGCTCTTCGGGTTCAAATATCCGCCTGAGCTTTACTGGCGCCCGCTGCTCGCCTTCGTTCTGATGTTCTTGGCGGCTGCCCCGGTGTTGTTCTTCGACCTGCCGCGAAAGCTCCTGTTCTTCACGGGCATCTATCCGTTCCTTGCCTACTGGCTGATCTGGGGCGGTACGATCTGGACACCCATC
>NZ_LWGH01000599.1:0-3217 GCF_001635395.1 Sulfitobacter sp. HI0129
GCCTCCTGGCATCCGAAACTTCGAGCCCGCCGAACTTCGCCTTCCACTTGTAGAACGTCGCCGAGCTGATCCCGAGCTCGCGGCACACGTCCGCCGTCGCAACGCCGCTCTCCTGCTGCTTCAGGAGCGAGATGATCTGCTCTTCGCTGAACCGTGATCTCTTCATTCTGTCCGCCTCCTTCGTTGGGACGGACTCTACCTCACAATGGAGGAGGAAACGGGTCTCAAGTCACGAAGTCTACTTATACTGTTTGATTTGGCAAATAAAACTCGGTAATCCCCCGCTTCCCCTCGGCCCGTCCAAGCTGCACGATCACATCGATGGATTTCCGGATGTATTCCCGCATCTCGGCGAAGGTCAGCGGTGTCCCCGCCTGCAATACCATGATCGCCAGCCGGTCGATGGCGAGTTCCGCGGTTTCCGCGTGGATGGTGGAGACCGACCCGCCATGGCCGGTGTTGATCGCCTCGAGATAGGTCAGGGCTTCGGCGCCTCGCAACTCGCCGACGATGATCCGATCGGGGCGCATGCGGAGGGAGGCCTGCAGGAGGGCGTTGGCACTGCGTTGCGAGCCGGAACCGCGGTCGGCCAGAAGGGCGACGGTATTGGGTTGGCCCGGGAACAGCTCAAAAGCGTCCTCAATGGTGATCAGCCGTTCGTGCTCGCTGACGTGGGTCAGAAGGTGGCGGGCAAAAGTGGTCTTACCGGTCGAGGTGCCGCCGCTGATCAGGACGTTGAGCCGCGCCTCGACCAGGGTTTGCAGCGCGGCCTCGAGATTTTCTTCGGCGAGACTGGCAATGTTCTTCATCTTCTCGGCGCGGAGGGCATCGAGCGAGACAGCCTTGCCGAAGAGATAGGCCGGTGCGTAGTCCCGGACGCTGCCCGAGGCAAAGAGGCGGATGGTGATCGAGGCGCCGCGATCAATGGCGGGCGGCACGGCGACCTGGACCCGGAGGGGGCGGCCTGCATATTCCACCTTGCCGGAGACGAGCGGGTTCTTTTCAGAGACGCGGGCCTTGGCATCGCCGACGATGGTCTGGGCCATGTTGAGGGCGGTGGTGCGATCCACGGTCTGGCCTTCATGGCGCATGGTGGCGTCGCCCGCCACCTCGAGCCAGACCTTGCCGTCCGGATTGATCGCGATCTCGACCACGTCATCGCGCCGCAGCAGGTCGCGGAACGGGTCGAGATAGCGCTCGAGGTATGAGGCTGGTGACGCCTGATCCATCAATTCGGTAGTTCCGGTAATATTGAATCTGGTTTCGCTGCCTCTCGCCTGCGGCTCGAACGCGAAACCAGATGCTTCTTTCTCATTGTGAACCAGAACCCCCGTAGATCACCACATCCCGGTCCACCAGCACGGTGACCGAGGCCCCCTGATCGACATAGATCGTCGGCGCGATCGACACCTGGTCGGCGATCACCGAACCGACGGCATCCTGAAGATCGCTGCCGACACCGCCCAGGACGATGCTGGTGGTTTCGTTGTTGGCGCTCTCGGCCACCACGGCCGGCGCGGCCCCGATCACGGAAATCAGTGCCGCCCCGCCGAAGCGCTCGGCGAACTTCGTATCGACAAGCCCGGTGAGGCCCGAGCGCCCGAGTTGGTCTCCGCCCACGGCCGCAATTTCCATCGAGGTGCCGTCCGGGGTCAGGACGCGGGTCCAGACGATCAGGATGCGTTTCTGGTGCATGTCGATGCCGGAGCGATATTGGCCAAAAAGGCGGGAGCCGCGAGGGATCAGGATCTGGTCCCCGGAAAACGCCGGGACCGGTTCGGAGACGACCGCCACGACAGACCCGGGCAGATCGCTGTTGATGGCGGTCTGAAGCGCCGCCTGGATGACGGACCCTTGGGTCAGGGTGCGCTCAGGGTAAGCGAGGCGGGCGGCTTCCTGCACCTCGAGCGGGCGGGCGGTCTGCAGGAATTGCTCATTACCGGAAAGCACGGGTCCCCCGGTGCCAGCGGCAGCAGGATCGGCAACTGCCGCGCCACTTTGGCCACCACGTGGACCATCGGCGTAGACCACGGCGGGGGATTTGATCTGCGCGGTCAGAAGCTCTTCGGCGACCCGTTCGGCTTCGCGCTGGCGTTGTTCCTCTTCCTGACGGCGGCGTTCTTCGAGAAGGCGTTGATCGGCGATCAGCCCTTCGCGGTCGAGCTCGGACTCGAGCCCCTCGCGCTGTGCCCGTTCGGCATCGAGCATGGCTTGCAACCCGGCGATACGGGACTCGGTCTGGCGCTGCAGGTTGGCAAGTTCGGTTTCCTTTGCGGCCAGCATGGCTTCGAGCGCGGCCTTCTGCTCGTCGAAGGCTTCGCGCAGGTCCGCGACGGCGGACTGGATTTCCGAGTTGCGGGCGGCCTGGCTAGCGGCGAGGGCTTCGCGGAGCTTGGCGATTTCGGCCAGCACCTCGGCACTTGGCTCGGGGGCAGGGGCCGCGGGCACGTCGAGCGCTTCCTCGACAGCGATCAGCGCGTCATTGACCCGCTGCTCGGTCTCGTCGGGCGGAAACTCCAGTCGCCCGCCGGTGCCAGGGCGGCGGTCCTGGAAGGTTTCGACATCGGAGGTCTCGAGCGCGCTGTCACTTGTCCGCAAGCCGGTCGCCAGGAAATACGCCACCCCGGCCCCGCCAAGGGCGAGGGCGGCGGCGAGCGCGCCGACTCCGAGGCTGTTGCCGCGGCGCTTGGATTTGCCGCGCTGGCTGAATTGATCGAGGCGGTCCTGGAGATCGGGAGGGGTTTGATCGGCCATGGTCAGTTGCTCACGTTGATCGCGCTTTCGTCGCGCGCGGCACAGATCGCCTCGTCGCCGATGCGCAGCGTCCAGTAGGTGTTCACCCCGAGCACTCGGACGGTATTGCCCTGTTGGGTCCAGTTCACCGTATGCTCGTGGCCCTGGTCATCGGCCTTGAAGAAGGCAGGCTGGCGGGCGTTTTCCGGGAAGACGAAATACGTATAGCGCCCGTCGTCATAGATATGGCTGGGGCGGAAATCGCCCTCGCCCGAGACGCGATATGCGTAGTTACGCGGGGCCTCGAACCCTTTGGGCTGGGTGGCGCCCACCGCGCGGCGTTCCTCGCCGGGGTAGCGGAAGCGGACCTCGAAGAACATGCCGGTGCGGCTCGGGATAGATCCTTCGCGCAGGTGAAAGGAATAGGTGCGGCGGTTGGTGATGACCGTCATGTTGGTCGAGGCCTGCGCCACATGCGGCTTGA
>NZ_LWGH01000600.1:0-2621 GCF_001635395.1 Sulfitobacter sp. HI0129
ATTCAGGCGGCGATCGGCGGCAAGGTCATCGCGCGGGAGACGCTGTCGGCCATGCGCAAGGACGTGACGGCGAAATGCTACGGCGGCGACGCATCCCGTAAGCGCAAGCTTTTGGACAAGCAGAAGGCCGGCAAGAAGAAGATGCGCCAGTTCGGCAAGGTTGACATCCCGCAGGAAGCCTTCATTTCAGCGCTCAAGATGGACAGCTGATAGAAATCGACAGGGCGCGAACCGGCAGGCCCGCGCCCCGTCATATCGTTTTGCCCCGCTCAGCGGTTGGATTTGTCCTGTAGCTGATCGATCTTTTCCGATGCCGCCGCCTTGGTCAGGCTGTCATCGAATTCCTCGCCGGTCTCCTCACACAGGGTTTTAAGGTAGCTGGCCTGTGCGCCGGTCATCGGCTCATCGCCAGTTACCCAGTCTTCGGGGTCCTTTTCGGCGTTTCCAGTCGGGTTGCTCTTTGGATTGTCGGTCATTTTGTTCACCTCTTGTTCCAAAGGTTAACGCTGGCCCTGCCCCCGAAGTTCCCGCCTATGCAGCTGTCCGTTTAGTAATCAGCACATAGACGATGACCGCAGTGATCGCATAGACCGCGTTGACGATCAGAACCATCGTCCAGCCCGCCGGTACGGCGAAGATCGTCTTTGCAAGAATAGAGGGCACGATCGCGAGCGTCAGGAAACCGGTGAGCCAGGCCGCTGCACCCTCCATCCGGGCGAAAATTGGGATCAGCAGCAAAGCGACCAGTATCGCCACAGCCTCCCGCCCGAAGCTGAAGATAAGGTCGAGCAACGGTGCCCCCAGGGCGGCTGAAACAGCGATGGAGTTCGCGATAGTACCGGCGATGCCGGCAAGAATTGCGGCGATGATATTGCGTGAGTTAAACATGAAAATATCCTTTTGATAACGCCCCAAAACCTAGCGTTTTCAGCATATTTTCAATACCCTATTACGCACGGTAGAAAAAATAGCGCCCCCGCGCGATGTCGTCTGGCCCCGTCTCGAGGCTGAAGCCCTCGAGCCTCTGTTGCGTTACAATCAACCCGCCCGGAACCATCACGGATCTGATCGCCGGGCTGAGGCGCCGCGCCTCTGCATCGTCCACTTCGTCGACACCCACCCCGAAATCGTAATGCGCCAGTGCCAGACGCACCCCGCCCGAAACCATTCGCGCCAACATCGCTTCCGCTTCACCCTTTAGAAAATACTCATCGGGCGGAACAGATGAAGGATGGGCATTCATTTCGCGGTCGATCACCCAGATGAAGCGGTTCGGCAGCTTCTCCCGCAGGTGGTGATAGCTGCGGCCGTTGCCGAGGCCCAGTTCCAGCACGTCTCCCGGCAGATCGGCGATCACCTCCACCGCCCAGTTGAGCCCGCTGATTTGCGCGCCGATGCGGCGATACATGGATTCAAGGCGGCTCATGGCAAGGTCTCCCTCTCGCGGGACAGATCGCAGGGCAGGGCGCCCCCGTCCAGCATATGTTTCAGAAAGTCTTCGGCGAAGCGCCAGATCTCGCTGTCGTGCACGATATGATGGGTCAGCAGGCCGAAGGGTTCCGCCGGATCGGCGCGCCCCTGCCGCCGGTCCTGCAACTGGCGGACCGTTTGCGCGATCAGTGTCTCGGGCGCGATCAGGCCCCCGCCATTATGCCAGTCAATGGGATCGAGATGGGTGTTGATCTGTACCAGCCCCGGTGCGGCCAACCGCTGCGACCGGGGGGCGAAGGTCGACAGGCCGGTGAACCCCAGCGCAGGCAGCGCCTGCACCGTTTCAGGAGCCACGCGGTTCCATGGCGGCACGAAGATCGGCAAAAGCCGCTCGCCAAAGGAATTGCGCAGGATCTTCAGCCCTTCGCGCGCGCGCTCCGCACTGTCCGGGTGGGGCTCGCCGAATTCCGATTTCTTCTGACCCACCGGTGCCCGGTTCTCATGGGCGTAACCATGGACCAGCGGGATCGCATAGGGCCGCTGCGCGCAAAATCGGACGAGCGATGGCTCGAGCCGCGCGGGCACGACCGCAATATGCACTGGCACCCCCGTGCGCCGGGACATGCGCCCCAGTTTGCGCAGGCGGGGGCCCGAACGGGTGGCGTCGTCATCCCGCCACCAGATCGGCAGGGTGAGGCCTGCCGCGCGATAAGCGGTCAGTTCGGCGATGAGTGGCTGCCAGTCGGTTTTCATCGCTGCCCCTCTGCCAGCCGCGCAAGAAGGCGTGCCGTTTCGCTCGCCCCGTTCATTCCTGTTCGGCTGGGCGGGCGACGGGGGGCCTTTTGCAACTCATCGAGGCGGTTCAGGAGGGAGGCGGCGGAGAGTTCGGCGCTTCTGCAGGTCACGATCCCCGGCAGGCGTGAAAGCGCATTTGCGCGGAGTGTCTGTTCGACTTCACCCCCTTCGTCAAAAGGGACGAAGACAGCCGGGCAACCCGTCTGCAGAATATCCAGCGCGGTGTTGTATCCACAGAGCGAGATTGACGCTTCGGCCAGGCAAAGCAAATTGCGGAAGTCTGGCCGCGCCGGTTCTACCAGCGCATTTTCGGGCAGGTCTTTCAGCTTCGCGATAGTCTCAGTCGCCTGCGCCCCGCCGATCAGGATGCGCCAGCGTCGCTCTGGGTTTTGTCG
>NZ_LWGH01000601.1:0-1235 GCF_001635395.1 Sulfitobacter sp. HI0129
CCGCCACCACTACATCAGGAACATACCGCAGACCTACCGGAGCCGTCCCATGCCCATGCAAGCCCGCGACATCGAAGACCTGATCCGCGAAAGCTTTCCCGACGCCCAGATCACGATCACCGATCTGGCGGGAGACGGCAATCACTATGCGGCAGAGGTGATCGACGCCTCTTTCGCCGGCAAGAATCGGGTCCAGCAGCAGCGCGCGGTCTATGCCGCGCTCAAGGGCAAGATGGATGGCAGCCAGGGCGAGCTGCACGCGCTGGCACTGACCACCAAGGCCCCCGAGGGCTGATCCGGTGGAACTGGGCCTGATCCTCCTTCTTTGTGCGCTGATCGCCGTCGTGACCGTGTTGCGCGCGGCACAATCGATCCGCCACCACAAGGATGACGAGCGCGGGTCCGAACCGGGCACCGGCTATCACGAGGTCGAGGCCAATTATCACTCTGGCGGCGGCGGGGGCGGACAGTCCTATACCTTCAAGGTACCGCGCGACCCGCAGGAATACGCGAAACAATTCATTCCAAGGAAACGACGCAAATGACCGATGCATCCACACAGATCAAGGAAACCGTGAGCAACAACGATGTCGTGCTGTTCATGAAGGGCACCAAGGAAATGCCGCAATGCGGGTTTTCCAGCCGCGTGGCCGGTGTGCTGAACTACATGGGCGTGGAATTCGCCGATGTGAACGTGCTGGCCGACGAAGGGCTGCGCCAGGGCATCAAGGAATATTCCGACTGGCCGACGATCCCGCAGCTTTACGTGAAGGGCGAATTCGTCGGCGGTTGCGACATCATCACCGAGATGACGCTGTCGGGCGAGCTGGACACGCTGCTGGAGCAGAACGGCGTGGCCTATGACAAGGAAGCTGCCGACAAGATCCGCGAAGCCAACGGCTGATCCCGATCCCCGGGCGACCCCGGGGTTCCCCAACGATCAACGGCAGCACCCCAGGTGCTGCCGTTTTTCTTTTCCGATCTGGTCTGGGCGCAAAGCGGTACGATCCTGCCGAACCGCCCCGGGCCGGGGTCAGCCCGCCGCCTTCTCCTCCACCTCGGCGGCGAGCGCCTCTGCCCGGGCGGCGATTTCGGCCAGCGTATCCGTGACGGACTGGGGCACCACCGGCACCTCGATCCGCTCGGGCTCCACCCGGACATTGCGCAGCCGCGCCAGTTCCGCTTCCCGCTGGGCCAGTTCCGCGCGTATCTCGGCGATGCGGTCCTCGACGCTG
>NZ_LWGH01000602.1:0-2131 GCF_001635395.1 Sulfitobacter sp. HI0129
TTGCGCGGCCCGATGAGACCAACGCCCGGCAGGCGGTCGAGATCGCCTTTGCCGAGACGGCTGGCCTCGCGATCGAGAGCGGCGCCGCCCTGCTGCGCGAGAGCCCCGCCCCCGGCGCCCCGACCACCACCTACCGGGATTTCGTCGAGGTGCATGCCACCTCCAAACTGGCGTGGCGCAAGAGCGGCGGCGTCGTCGAGGACGAACGCGATTCCGACGGACCGCAGCGGGCGCTGAAACGGTTTCAGGAACTCTATGCGCATCCCGTTCTGGCGCGCGGCCTCGGGCTCGTGCGCGACTATCACGTGAAGGTCGATCAGCTCGGCACACATGAAGAGGACGGGTTTCTGCGCATCGGGGCGCGGGCGATGTACAGGCACCCCCATACCCAGACCGCGGTTTTCCTCGACACCGGCCGGACCGGGGCCCTTGCCTTCCGCCCGGCGGGGCGTGAGGAATGGCTCACCCGATCGCCCGACCCCGACGGGGGTCTCACCGATCTTGGCGCGGCGCGCAGCGACGGGCGCGCCCGCTACGAGCTGCAGTCCCTGGACGAGCAGCAGCTTCTGCGCGCGACGGAGCAGGCGGCGGGCTGCGCCGCCGATACGCTGGTCGAAGGTCTCGATCCGAACGGCATCGACACATCGCTCCCGGAAATGCGCGTCTATGGCATAGCGCTGCTGGACCGCGGGCGGCTGGAGGAAGAGACCAGCCGCAAGGCCGCCGCGCAGATGGCCCGCAACTGGCCAGGCGAAACGCCGCTCCTGGCCTTTGCCGAGAACCTCGTCATCGGGCAGCGGATAGATATCGGCATCGTTCAGGGCGGCGGCACCGTCTGGTTCGATACCGGCAGGCGCGACATCGCCTATGCCAACCGCTCCGGGGGCGAAGACTACCTGCCGCAATCCCTGAGCACGGCGGACGCCGGCATGGAAGAGATGCGCCACCGCTCCGCGTCCTTCGTCACGCCGGTGAACCGCTACGTGGATCATCCCGACGCGGTCGACCCCCGGGACCGCACCAAACCCGCGCTGGCGGGCGGCGCCTCCGACATCATTGCACAGCAGACGCTCGCGACCTGGTTCGGGCGGTCCTTTCTGCAACGCCGGGCGCCGGATCAGGAATTCATGCAGGAGGGCTTCTTTTCCCCGATGCGGGATCCGGCCGAAAGTCCACTGCCCCTGTTTCTGGACTATTACGAGCCGAAGGCGACCGGTCCCGTGCCGTCGCGGGGCGTGGCCTCGGGCGTTGCACCGCTCATCGAGCGTGTGGGCTACTTCGTCGGTGCGCGGCCGGTCTATATCAACCGCGGCGGGCCGACGATCGACGAAGCCTGGCCCGCCTATGACGGCCACGGGGATCGGGACCCGCTGCGGCTCGACCGCCAGGGCGGCACGATCGCGTTCCGGTTCGGGCGCAACGAGCCCATCGCGGCGCCCGAGGTGCTGATCACAGACGACGTCGAGGGTCCCGCCAGGGAACCGCTCTACTTCAGCCACAAGCCGGCGGCGCGACGCGGTGCCGCGGACCCGGGCGGGATCGACGTCATCTCGCAATGGCCCGGAAACGCCTTCGACCATCTGATCCTGCGCAGCCGGACCCGGGAGGGCCGGCAGGTCGCGACCGACGGTATCGAGATCGTGCAGCGCTTCATCCTGCCGCCGCGGGTGGACATCACCACCGCGGAGTTCGCGGGCGTGCTGATGGGCGCGACACCGGAGGCGGATGGCGACGGCACGAATATTCCGCCCGGCATGTTCGAGAATGACGATGTCCATCAGGTCGACTGGACCGGCGGTTTCCCGATGGCGGAAGGCGGTGGAGAAACCGCAGAACCGGTGCGGCTGGGCAATGTCGACCCTGACCCGCTGAACCTGGGCGCGGAAGCGAACCGGACCGATCGCACGCCAAGATCCGATCGCGGAGCGGTCTTCGCCGGGAAGAAGGGATCGCGCCCGCAATACCCCTGGTATCCGGACCCGCTGGCCAACGTGCTTTGCGTGATGCCGGTGCGCGACGGTCGGGCGCTGCTGGACGAGCCGGTCCGCGTCAGGGTCCTGACGGACAATTCGCCCTGGCCGGATCTGCAGCCCGCGCTGATCCGGCTGATGCGGGAAGGCGACGCGGGCAC
>NZ_LWGH01000603.1:0-2020 GCF_001635395.1 Sulfitobacter sp. HI0129
GCGACGGGGCGAAAGAGCGGCGGCTGCGCCTGATTGGTGCGATTGGTGCGCCCCAGCCCCTGGATCGCATTGTCCGCCTTCCAGCCGGGCTCCAGAAGGTAATGCACCCGCAGGCGCTGGTTCTTGGCCTCCAGATCGGCATGATAGCTGCGCCCGGTGCCCCCGGCATCGGAGAAGATCAGGATGCGCTTAGCATCGTCCATGAAGGCCTGCGTCTCGCCGAGGTTGGAGGAGGCGGCGCGGTTCTCGACCTTGAGCCGCCCTTCGCGCGTTTTCACGATGCGCCGCTTGCGCCCCGTGACCTCGGCCACCGCGTCCCCGCCGAAATGCCAGAGGATCTGGTCGAGCGCACCCTGCAACGGGGCGAGGGCACCCAGATGCTCGACGAGCTCATCCCGGCGCCGCTCAGCCTCGCGGCAGGTAATCGGGTTGCCATCCGCATCGAGAGCGGGGCGCGAGCGCAGATCGCCATTCTCGTCGGTGTAGGGCTCGAAGAGCTGCGTCGGGAACGAATGCATCAGGTAGTCCATGATGTTCTCCCTCGGCGTAAAATCGACCTGCAGATCATCCCAGTCCGAGGGCGGGATCTCCTCGAGGCGGCGTTCCATCACAGCCTCGCTGGTCGAGACCACCTGGATCACCGCCGCATGACCCGCCGCCAGGTCCGCCTCGATCGCGCGGATCAGCGAGGGGCATTTCATGGCGGTGATGAGATGATTGAAGAAGCGCTGCTTGTTGCTCTCGAAGGCTGAGCGCGCGGCGGATTTCGCCTGGGCGTTCAGCGTGCCGGTCTCGGAGGAAATACCCGAGGCCTGAAGGGCCGCCTCGAGGTTGGTGTGAATGATCTGATAGGCGTCGGCGTAGTTGTCGTAGATCGCGACCTGGGCGGGGGTCAGGTCGTGCACCAGCATCTCGTATTCGACCCCGGCATAGGAAAGGGACCGCGCCAGATAGAGCCCAAGCGCCTTCAGGTCCCGCGAGATCATCTCCATGGCCGCAATGCCCCCGGCCTCCATCGCGGCGACAAACTCGGCCCGCGTCACGAAGGGGAAATCTCCCGTACCCCAGAGACCGAGGCGGGAGGCATAGGCGAGATTGCCGACAACCGTCGCCCCGGTGGCCGAGACGTAGAGCACGCGGGCATCAGGAGCCGCGTTCTGCAGTGCGAGGCCGGCGAGACCTTGCTGCGACGCCTTCTTGTCGCCGCGGTCGGACTTTTCGCCGGCGGCGTTCGCCATGGCGTGGCTTTCGTCGAAAGCGATGACCCCGTCGAACCCCTCGCCGAGCCAGGACGTCACCTGGTCGAGGCGGGAGGCTTTCCCCTCGCGTTCGGCCGAGCGCAGCGTGGCATAAGTGACGAAGAGGATGCCCTCGGGCAGGCGGATATCGCTCCCCTGACGGAACTTCGAGAGCGGCACGATATCGCTTTCGCGCCCACCGAGCGCCATCCAGTCGCGACGCGCATCCTCGATGAGCTTGTCGCTTTTTGAGACCCAGGCCGCGCGGCGGCGCCCTTTGAGCCAGTTGTCGAGGATGATGCCCGCGACCTGCCGCCCCTTGCCGCAACCGGTGCCATCGCCGAGGAACCAGCCCTTGCGCAGGCGGAATGCACCCTCGTCACCCTCGGCGGCTGCCATCAGCTGGCCTTCGATCTCGCCGCGTTTGAACCAGCCCTTCAGATGCGTCTCGTGGGCATTGCCCGCATAGATGACGCTTTCGAGCTGCGGCGCGGAGAGGAGACCGTCGGCGACAAGAGTCTTCGGCAGGACGGGGCGGTAGGTCGGGACGGGCGGCGGGACCGAGGCCATGGCAGCAGATTGCACAAGTGCAGTGGGATGCTCCACCGCGCTGTCGATCCTGATCGCCTGAAGGTCATAGGCCTCGTAGACCGTATCCTGCAATACGCCGTCCGGTTCACTCCAGGCTTTCGGCAGATAGTCGAGCGGGGCCATCTCGATGTCGTCAAACGGATGTCGCGCGCGTTCCTCGGCGAGGGCACGGGTTTCCTGGCGGGCGGCGT
>NZ_LWGH01000604.1:0-1440 GCF_001635395.1 Sulfitobacter sp. HI0129
GCTTAATTATTCGTCGGATATCGACCTCATCTGCCTGTTTGACGAAACCCGCTTCGATCCCGACGATTTTCACGAGGCCCGCACCGCCTTCGTGCGTGCGACCCGCGCCATGACCGCAACCCTCAGCGACAATACTGCAGAGGGCTACGTGTTCCGCACCGATCTGCGCCTGCGGCCCGACAGCGGCGTCACGCCCGTCTGCATCGCCATGGAAACGGCGGAACGCTATTATGAATCGCTGGGCCGCACGTGGGAGCGGGCCGCCTATATCAAGGCGCGACCCTGCGCGGGGGATATCGCGGCGGGGGAAAGGTTCCTCGACACGTTGCGGCCCTTCGTCTGGCGGCGGCACCTCGACTTCGCGGCCATTCAGGATGCTCATGACATGCGGTTGGCCATACGCGAGCATAAGGGGCTGGGCGGGCCCATCACCCTGCCGGGCCACGACATGAAGCTGGGTCGCGGTGGCATACGGGAGATCGAGTTCTTCACCCAGACCCGGCAGTTGATCGCCGGGGGGCGTGACGCGGCCCTGCGCCTGCGCCAGACGGTGCCGGCATTGGCCCGGCTGGCGGAAAAGGACTGGGTGCCCGGGGATGCGGCCGAAACCCTGACCCGCCACTATCGGATGCACCGGACGGTAGAGCACCGGCTGCAGATGGTGCAGGATGCCCAGACCCATGCGCTGCCGCAAACGGAAGCGGGGTTCGATCGTCTGGCCTGCATGATGGATATGGACCGCGACGATCTGATGCGCGACCTGCACGCGCGGCTCAGCGAAGTGCATGAGATGACCGAAGGTTTCTTTGCCGCCTCGCGCAGCGGGCCAAAGGCGCCGGGGCCGCAGGAACACAGGTTCGATACCGCCGTGATCGACCGTTGGCACAGCTATCCCGCGCTGCGCAGTGCGCGCGGCGCCGAGATTTTCGAGCGGTTGAAGCCGGACCTTCTGTCGCGGCTGGCACGATCCAGCAAGCCGGACGAGGCGCTGCTGGCCTTCGACGGCTTTCTGGCGGGGCTGCCGGCGGGGGTGCAGCTCTTTTCGCTGCTCCGGGCCAATCCGCAGATTGCAGACCTTCTCGTGGATATCGTCGCCACCTCGCCCGCGCTGGCCAATCACCTGTCGCATAACGCGACCGTCTTCGACACGGTGATCGACGGCAACTTTTTTGCGCCATGGCCCGAACCCCGGGCGCTGGAGCAATTGCTGACCGATACGCTGCTACGAGAAGCGGATTACGAGACCCGGCTGGACGCCACGCGCCGCTGGGCGAAGGAATGGCATTTCCGCGTGGGCGTGCATCATCTGCGCGGGCTGATCGATGCGCAGACCGCGGGGCGGCACTACGCCGATCTGGCACGCGCCGTGCTTTCCGTGCTCTGGCCGGTGGTGGTGGGGGAATTCGCCACGCGGCACGGGCCGCCGCCGGGGCGGGGGGC
>NZ_LWGH01000605.1:0-1882 GCF_001635395.1 Sulfitobacter sp. HI0129
CCGGGGGCGGGGCTCTCGCGCAGCAGGGCGGCGCCGCTCTCGATCGCGAGGCCAGCCGTCTCGGCAAAGGCGATCTCGACCGCCTGCCGGGCGTTGGTCTCATCGGGCCGCGCAAGCCGGATGTCCGTGGCGCGCGGCTCTGCCGTCCCGCCCGAAAAGGCGGTTTGCCATCGCGCCATTTCTTCCGCTTCGAGCGCGGCCTGGGCCGTCAGGTTGCGACGCTGGACCTCGAAAAGCACTTTCCCGAACCCGGGTCGCAATTCGCCGATCCTCTGCTCGATGAAGTCGGGCGGCGTGTCGTTACCGGCCTCGAGTTTCCCGAAGCGATAGCCAAGCGTCTCCACCGTCCGGGGCTCTTCGAGCAGCATGGAGCGGAGGGTGGCGAGCCGTCTCGCCTCCGCGATCCGGGCGATCTCCAGCGAGGTGCGCATGGCGGGTCCGACGGGCTCCGGTTCCGATGCCTGTTCCGTGTCTTCGGGCGGGGGTCCTGTCGGCTCATCTTCGACGCTCAGCCCGAGGATTTCCGGGGTGATCGTGCGCTGGGTCAGGGCGTCGGCGTCGCGATCGAACTTTCGGGCGGCCTGTCCGGCATCTGCCTCCGTGCCTTCCTCGGGGGGCGTGTCGGATGGCGTGCCGCTGTCCGTCGGAAAGGCCCGCACGGTTCCCAGAAGCCGCCCGTGGATCGTTCCGATCATGTCCTCCGTCGACAGGCCCGCGGCGAACGGGACATCGGCAAGCCGGTTCTCTGCAAAGTTCTTTTTGACGCTGGCCAGAAGCTCCTGAACCTTGATTTCCGCCATGCCGGCGGCCAGCGCGCTGGCCGCATCGGTGCCGAGGGTCGCGCGGGCCGGATCGCGGGCGCGCTTCTGTTCCGCGGTCCGTTTGCCTTGCGGATCGTCGGGAAAGAGCAGCGCGCGGGCCAGATCGCGAAGCTCCTCCGTCGTGAACATCGCCTTCCAGAATGCAATCGCCCGTTCCAGCGGCCAGGTTTCCCCGTTCTGCCGGCGCCCGACGATGCCGTCCAGTTGCTCCAGCTCCGGCAGCCGCCAATCTGACAACCCCCCCTCCGGGTCGAGGCCCCGCCCTGCGACGATCTCGACGGGGTCGACGGTGTCCGTGAGGTTGGATTTGGCGATAGCGCCCTCCGCACCGAATTCCGGGCGACGGAATTCGGTCGGAATCGCCACACAGCGGTCAAAGAACCGGAGGCAGTCGGTATCCGGAATGTCGAGGCCCGGCTTAGGCGGCGTCGCAGGTTCGGCATGGATGCCGGTGTGCTGCGCCGTGGCATGGAGATGCTCGGGCAGGCGCTTCAGCCATTCGGCCAGGTTGTCGATCATGGTCTCGGCAATGGACGCGACACCGTTCGGACCATTTCCCCAGACCGCGCGCCGCGCCTTGTCGTCGCTCAGCGTCTCGGGAATGCCCTTCGACGCGCTGCGCGTGTCCGCCGGCAGGTTGACGTCGTTCGGATCGTCCGCCAGCCGGTTCAGCAGGGCCGCCCGCGCGTCTTCGTCGAGATCGGCCCAGTCACTTCCCAGAACGTGGTCCAATCGCCCCGGCTCGACGATATCCAGGAGCTTCAGGGCGTTGCCCTTGCCGTTGGGGCGGAAAACTAGGCTGATCCGGGCCATCGTGTCGGATTCCACCTGTTCGATCCCGTCGGGAACGGTCGAGATGTCGAACCCGAGTGCGCGCGCGTCCTTGGTTGTCAATTCTGATCTCCTCGGACGTCCGCGACGGTCCTGGGCAGGTTCAGGCCGGACGGATAGGCGGCATTGTAATCGGTCCAGCGCGTCATGCGCGGCGGCGCATGCGCCAGGATCGGACTGCGCCCCGCACCCACCGGTTGCGGAGCGGACTTGTAAGCCGCGAAACGCAT
>NZ_LWGH01000606.1:0-4854 GCF_001635395.1 Sulfitobacter sp. HI0129
TTGTGTGTTCAAGGTCGGGCATACTGGGAACGCAGGTGGGACCCCGTTCCATCCCGGGGAGGTAGATCCCGCTGAGTAGCAAGGGGCCCATTTGCGCCGTCGCCATTTGAACCTGAACAGTTGCAAGGGGCGCCCGTAGTGCCGACCCCGAATATCAAGGACAGGACAGTGACTTTGCCCCAAACCTACATCGGCGTCGATGTTGCGAAAGACTGGATCGACGTGTGTGACCCCGCCTCTTCCCGGCAGGAGAGGATACCAACCGACCGCCGATCGCTCCGTAGTTTTGCAGCGACAGTTGGCTCATCCATCGTAGTCCTCGAAGCATCCGGTGGCTACGAGCGACCCGTAATGTCCGCTCTCTTCGAAGCTGGGCGGCTCGCGACGTGTGTGAACCCTCGGCAGGCCCGCGAGTTTGCCCGCGCAACCGGGCGCTTGGCCAAGAGTGACCGCGTCGATGCGCTGGTCCTAGTCGAGATGGGACGCGCTCTACAGCTGGCTCCGGCGAGCCCGCGTTCTGCCGAACGGCAGCGTTTGTCTGAACTTACCGCCCACCGGGCGGGCATAACCACCATGATCGTTGCGGAGAAAAACCGCTTGAGGACAGCGCAGGATCCATGGATTCGGCGCAACATCTCTCAGCACATCAAGACCCTGCAAGCCAGTCTCGCGAAAGCCGAGGCAGAGATGGAAGCCGTAATCCAAGGACAGGGCGATTTGCGCGAGCAAGCCGCGCGCCTACGCCAAGTCAAAGGGATCGGGCCCGTCGTCTCAGCAACCTTGATCGCGCAGCTCCCTGAACTTGGTCAGCTTGACCGCCGAAGGATCGCGGCTCTCGCCGGACTCGCACCACATGCGAATGACTCCGGACATCGACGCGGCAAACGCAGCATATGGGGTGGACGCGGCACGATCAGGCGCACCCTCTATCTGGCAGCACTCACCGCCAGCAGGTTCGACCCGCGGTTCAGGGCCTTCAAGGAGCGCCTGCTTGCGGCTGGAAAGGCCAAAAAGCCCGTCATCGTCGCTTGCGCGCGCAAGCTCCTGACCGTCCTCAACGCAATGATCAAAACTGGAACGGCCTACCGAGACGCCATCGTTTGAAACACAGTTGCTACTCAAGAGTTGGAGCCTCCGGCAAACCCGGCGCGGTTCACAAAGACACGGTCGAATTTGAGACCCAAACGGACGCATTAGCGTGGCTCAATGGGATAGGAAGCTGAACGACGGACGAAACCATCCGCCCAGACCCAAACAGATTTCCGACCGAGCGGGAGTCTGCTGCGAGCCTAACCGCCCAGAATCCGACCATTTTCATATCCAATTGCGCATGCCATGCTGCAGGATGTATTTTTTTTGCCGTCGCCCGAAGAGGTGATCAAACATCCGGAGGAACACATGGTACGCGAGTGGAAGAACTTGCAAATCTTGGAATGTCATACGGATAGCGGCGGCACGGCGACTGTGTTTTTGCAGACGGACGGGGAGCGCCGCAGGTATGTTTTGGGCAATGGTATCGAACTGCACCCCAATGGCGACGGCAGTTTTACCGAGCCTCAGAAACGTGAAACCCTATCAGTGTCCCATATATGACGCAAAACTACCTGTGCGAAGCGTGGTCGAAGCGACCCGACTAAGACATATTGCGGTACCCCAAAAGCAAATTAGCGCATCACAAGCCGTAGAGCGCTCGACGTGCCATCGCAGCGACCAAATCGGTTTGTGTCACAATCCCCACGAGCCGATCGTATTCCAGGACTGGAACAGCGTCGACCTGACCGTCAGCCATCATTGGAAGAAGGGCCCCGATTGGTGTGCTTGTGGTGGCCCTAGGGACAGCCACATTCATGATGTCCCCTGCAGTCACCGACCGTTTACGGCGTGGATCGAGTAACCGCTTTATCGCAGCGGTGAATGTCCGGTCCAAACGAAGCGCATCTTCGCCCGCCTGAGTGATCAGATGCAGTTGGAAAATGATCCCTTGGAAACGGCCACTTGCACCGACGACAGGCAAGGATGTGAACTTGTGTCGTTTGAACAGGTCCGCGACGACGTCCAGACCTGTATCCGGTGTGATCGTGACAACATCCCTCGACATAATTTTCTTTGCCGTCATCGGCCCCGTACGGTGGGCTGCTGCTTGAAGCTCGGCGGCACCGATCATTCGGGCGAGATCTTCCGCGCCGATGTTAAAGGACTGACGATAGCGCTCCAGGATCTCGGTCAACTCATTTTCTGCAAGACCAAGCCTGACAGACGGATCTCGATCAGCCGTCCCATGAGAGCCTTTGTCCTCAAAGTGCCGGAACGGATAGTGACGGCCAGTTAAGCGCGCGTAGATGACCGCCATAACAACCAAAGCGACGGTGCCAACGGCAATTGGCGTCAATGCAAACCAGAACCCAAGCCGCTCAACTGTCTCGGGACTCATCGCGGCCGTCATAGCCACCGCGCCAGCCGGTGGATGGACCGCCCGGCACAGAATCGTCGTGGTGATCGCCCCACCCACCGCTACAGCTATCCGAACGGCAGGATCCGCGATCAACAGGCAGGCAGCTACACCAATTGCAGCCGCAACTGTATTCCCCACAACAGCCGACCAAGGTTGAGCAAGCGGGCTGTTCGGGACAGCGAAGAGCAAGACAGAGCTGGCCCCGAAGGGAGCCACGAGGAAGAGCCCCAGTTCTAAATCAACCGTTGGCGACAGAAGAAACAACCCAGTGACGCCCAGTCCAACCAACCCACCAATACCAGCCCGTACCGCTTCCAACGGTGTGACATGTGCGACGGCGGGCCCAAGAGAGCGTATAATGTGCAATTGCGGTGCCTGTTTTTACTTTGCCTAAAGTTTCACCGGCGCGACCAATTTGCAAGCGGACGAGACAATCTAAGATGCTACGGGTTTCCCCAGAAAACCGCCCTTACCAGCCCGAGCGGTGATCCCAAGCTGGTACGCATTTTTGCTTTTCCTCAAGATTCTGAATGATTGAACTCGGTCTCTGTGAACCCAATCCCTCAGAGAAAGATCATCGTGACATTCTCTGTATGCCGCCTGATTGACGGCCGAGCGGAACCCTAACTTTTCCCCGCACTGTCCACGTGCGCTGCGGAACCGGACATCTCGGCCTCCAACCGATCAAGGTCACTTATTGCGTCCTGAACCTGACCGACGTCTTTGTCGGTCGGAGCATCCACTTTCAGATCCGCCTGCCGCCCGAACTCCATCTCCAACTGCCCCTGGTCGTTTCCCAGGACCGCGGCGCGGATGCGCGCAGACGCTTGAACAGGACCGGTATCAAGGGATGGATTTACAACGGGTTCCCCCAGTCCCATCCTGGCCTCAAAGTCTTGCTCTGTCAGCCCTGGTCCACGCGGCGCTGTTGGCATTGCCTGAACGCTCAGCGGCGGCGGCGGCATCGGAGGGACCGGCCCTTCCGGGAAGGGCAGTTCTCCCTCTTGGGCCGCGTGAATGGCCTTGAAGTACGGATCTTCGTAATAGACGACCCGCTTCGCCCGGACCGGCATCTGCGCGTCCACGACCACCACGATCTCATCAAGCGGCAGACGTCGCGCCTCATCTTCCGGCAGGAGCGCGACCTCCTCCGTCCGCTCGGACTGGCTGCGGCCCTCGAACGGGTTCTTCCCGACCGCGCGAGAACGTGTGACCACGGTCTTCGTGGTCTTGCCGACAGCCTTGCTCAACTCCTCGACGGTCTTTTCGTCCGAGGGCGTGAGGTAGAGCTTGATCCCGGCGTTGCCCTGCAAAGCCCGCCGCGTGTTCTCGCCGTAGAGCTCGTCGATGGCGGGGATGGTCTGGGTGACCACCGCGAGATGCCCGCGATAGGCGCGCAACACCTCGATGCTCTCGGCCACGATCGGCATCTTTCCGAGGCGGTTGAACTCATCGAGCATGATCATGACCGGCCAGGGCTCGTCCGGCCCCGGCTCCCTGTCTTGAAGCGCCGACAGCAGGTCCGAAAAGAAGAGCCGGATCAGCGGTGCCAGCGGTTTCACCATGAGGGGCTGGACCACCAAATAGACACTGAAAGGTTTCTTGCGGATCGTCCGGAAGTCAAAGTCTGAGGTCGCCGTCGCGTCATCGATCGCCGGGTTCTGCCACTGATCGAGACCCGAGGTCATCAGGAGCGAGACATAGGAGGTCAGCGTGTCGTTGTTGGTCGAGGCCAGCCGCGTGAAGATCAGCCGCGCCGCGGCGTTTTGGACCTCATGGGCGCGCGCGAGATATTCCTTCTGCTTCTGCCCGCCCGAGGCGGCGATGCGGTAGATCTCCCCGAGCGTCGGCCGGCGGCGCTGGAACGCGAGTAGCCCGGCCGCGACGAAGAGATCGATCCCGCCTTTGAGGAGCCCCTGCACGCGGTCGTTGTCGTTCTGCAGGAAGAGTGTCGCCAGGAGCTGCAGCTCCATCTGCTGGCGGGCCGGGTCTTTAAGTTCATAGATGCGCAGGAGTGGGTTGTAGCGATGCGTGCGCCTGTCCTCCCAATCCGTGGGCGCGAAGCGAAACACCTCGTCACCCTGCGCCGCCCGGTGGCGGGCCGAGGCCTCGAAGCATTCGCCCTTCACATCCAGCACCACCGCTGAGCCCTGCCAGGTCAGGAGGTTCGGGATAACAAAGCCGGTGGTCTTGCCGCGCCCGGTTGGGGCCACGATAAGAGCGTGCGGGAAGTTCTTGGAGCAGAGAAAGGGCGCGCGGGATCCGGGCTTGCCCAGTTTCCCGATGACAAAGCCCGTGCCCGGCGCGCCGAAGAAGCCGTTCCGCTTCATCTCGCGGCGGGTCTGCCAATGGGTATAGCCGAACCGGGTGAGCGCCGAGCCCGACATCGCCAGGCTCATCAT
>NZ_LWGH01000607.1:0-1226 GCF_001635395.1 Sulfitobacter sp. HI0129
CATGAGCCAAAGCCCCAGATGATCCAGCCCAAGCGGCGCGAGTGCCAGCGCGCCCAGTGCTGCGGGAATGACGAGAACCCCCATCAGCGGCACCGAGAGCAGGTTCGCCGCCAGCCCGTAGTGGGCGATGGCGTTGAAATGGGCGGCACCTATGGGTGCCGTCGCGGCCCCCGCCACGGCAGACGACAGCACAACCGCCCCGACCGGGCGCAGCCAGCCGGGGCTTTTCAGCGGCCTTGCGTCCCGCAGCCAGCCGAACACGGCCACCAGCGCCGTGGTCGCGGCAAAGGACATCTGGAAGCCCGGCCCCGTCAAGGCTTCGGGCCGCAGGACCAGAACGATCGTGGCGGCGATGGCCACCGCCCGCAGCGATATCGCCCGCCGCCCGATCATCAGCGCGCCAAGCGCGACAGCCACCATGACAAAGGCCCGCTCCGTCGCGACATTTCCGCCCGACAGCGCCAGATAGACGCTCGCCGCGATCAGCGCGCCCGCCGCGGCGATGCTCCGGGTGGGCCAGTGCAGCGCCGTATGGGGCATCGCTGCCAGAAGCAGCCGCAGCGCGCCGAAAACAAGGCCTGTCAGCAGGCCCATGTGCAACCCCGATATGGCAAGCAGATGCGCAAGGTTGCTCGCCCGCAGGTTCTCCAGCGTGTCCTGACCGATGGCGCTGCGGTCGCCCGTTGTGATCGCGGCGGCAAACCCGCCAAGGTCCCCGGGCAGGATGGACCGGATGTGGTTCGATATCGCCATGCGCAGCCGGAAAACCGCGAGGCCTGTGCGCCCCTCCTCCGCCGGGGCGACGCCCAGCAGCGGCACGCGCGCATAGCCCACGGCCCCCAGCCGGGCGAACCATGCGTGGCGCTGGAAATCGAAGCCGCCCGGTTCGACCGGCCCGCCCGGGGGCGACAGATGGGCCGTCGTCATGACGCGCAGTCCCGGCCGGGGCGCGATGCTCCCCCTCTGGTCGCCGTGCAGCGAAATGCGGACCCGCGCGGGCGTTTCCTCCGGGGCGACCCGCCGCAGGCGAACCCGGTCCAGCGTCAACCGCACCGCGTCGGACTGGCTGCGGTCGAGCGCCACGATACGCCCCTCCACCGGGCCGTAGTATCGCCAGTCCAACACGGGTGCCGCCATCCAATGCGCCCTGCCCGCCGCCAGCACGAAACCGAGCGCCACGAACATGACCCCGGTGAAGAGAGGGGCGGCCCATTCCGGCGCCCGCC
>NZ_LWGH01000608.1:0-925 GCF_001635395.1 Sulfitobacter sp. HI0129
TCTACATCGGGTTCAAGGAACGGGATCTGGATGCGCATGGCCTCAGGGAAGCGCTGCGGGGGGAGCCATATATCGTGCTGGCCGGGGGGCACGATCATGCGGGGGCAGAGGCCGCGCCGCTGGACGAAGCGGCCCTGACCGCCTTTCTGGAAACCCACGGCAGCGCGGTCAGCGGTTTCGCCGTGGCAAGCCAGTTCGCGGTGCGCAACCCTGCCCACGAACAGCGGGCGGCGGCGCTTGTCCAGCAGATGACAGGGCGGCCCGTTTCGTCATCGCACCAGTTGTCGGCGAAGCTCAACGGCCCGAAGCGGGCGATGACGGCGGTTCTCAACGCCCGTCTGATCGGCATGATCGATCGCCTTATCGGGCGGGCCGAAGATACGCTGCGCGACATCGGTATCCCCGCCCCTCTGATGGTGGTGCGGGGGGACGGGGCGTTGATTTCCAGCGCGCAGGCGCGGGTCCGCCCCATCGAAACGATCCTGAGCGGTCCGGCAGCCTCCATCGTTGGGGCGCGCTGGCTGACGGGGGCCGACGATGCACTGGTGAGCGATATCGGTGGCACCACGACGGATGTCGCCCTGCTGCGGAACGGTCGGCCGGCGATAGACCCGCTGGGCGCCCGGGTCGGGCCCTACCGGACGATGGTCGAAGCGGTCGCCATGCGGACAAGCGGGCTTGGCGGTGACAGTGAGGTTCATTTCATCTCCGAAGGTCTGCAGGGCGGGGTCACGCTTGGGCCGCGCCGGTTGCTCCCGGTGTCTTTGCTGGCGGTCGAGGCGCCAGAGCTTGTCCATGAAACGCTGGATGCGCAGTTGCGGGCCACGGTGCCCAGCGAGCATGACGGCAGGTTCGTCCGCGCGGTGGCCGGACAGTCCAGCGAAGGGTTGGCCCCCCGCGATGCCGACCTGCTGGAACGGATCGG
>NZ_LWGH01000609.1:0-10995 GCF_001635395.1 Sulfitobacter sp. HI0129
CCCGCCCTGTTGTCATGACCCCCGTTGAACTGGCGCAGCTTCATGCTGCAGCCAACGATCGCGACCGGCCTTGGACGGCCCGTGAATTCAGCGACCTGCTCACCGGCCCCGGCGTAGGGCTCTGGACGGCTGGGGGCGGGTTTGCGCTGACCCGCACCGTCGCTGGCGAATCCGAATTGCTGACGATCGCCGTGGCCCCACAGATGCGCCGCAAAGGCATTGCCCGCCGTCTCGTCCAGGACTGGCTGGAAGCGATCGGGGATCAGTCCACCTGCGCCTTTCTCGAGGTCGCGGCGGATAATGTGGCGGCGCGAAACCTCTATGACAGCCTCGGCTTCGCGATTGTGGGGACCCGTCCTCGCTACTACGCCCGCAGGGATGCGGCCCCGGCGGATGCACTGGTCATGCGCCTCGAACTGGACAGGCGGAACCGCAAGAAATAGGCCGCTGCACGGGGCTGAATCGCGCGGCTGCCGCCAAGAAAGCGGTTGACCCCGAAGCGCGGCTGCGTCCTAATTTGCATCTGATCGCGCGACAGCGTGGACGATGGGCAGTGGCAGCGCCACGCCCCAAAATAATGACCAAGGGAGAGACCATATGACCCTCATGACGAAATTCCTCGGCGCGAGTGCCGCATTGGCACTGGGTGCCGGTGCCGCGATGGCCGAACCGGCCCTGATCTTCGATCTGGGCGGCAAGTTCGACAAGTCTTTCAACGAAGCGGCGTTCAGCGGCGCGCAGCGTTGGGCCGAAGAAACCGGCGGCGAATTCCGCGAGATCGAGCTTCAGTCCGAAGCCCAGCGGGAGCAGGCGCTCCGCCGCTTTGCCGAATCCGGCGCCAACCCCATCGTGATGACCGGCTTTGCCTTTGGTGACGCACTGGGTCAGGTGGCCGCCGACTATCCCGAGACCGATTTTGTGATTATCGACATGGTCGTTGACGAACCGAACGTCCGCTCCGTCGTGTTCAACGAACACGAAGGGTCCTACCTCGTGGGCATGATGGCCGCGCAAGCATCCGAATCCGGCACCGTCGGCTTTATCGGCGGCATGGACATCCCGCTCATTCGCAAATTCGCCTGCGGCTACGCACAGGGCGTCAAGGCCATCGACCCGGATGCCGAGGTGATCGCCAACATGACCGGCACCACCCCTGCCGCATGGAACGATCCGGTCAAAGGGTCCGAACTGACGAAGGCGCAGATCGCGCAGGGCGCGGACGTGATCTATGCCGCGGCGGGCGGCACCGGCGTGGGCGTGCTGCAGACAGCCGCCGACGAAGGCATCCTTTCCATCGGCGTGGACAGCAACCAGAACCACCTGCACCCGGGCAAGGTCCTGACCTCCATGCTCAAGCGCGTGGATAACGCCGTCTATCAGGCGATGTCCGACGGCCCCGGCATGGAAAAGGGCTTCAACGTGATGGGCGTCGCAAATGAAGGCGTGGGCGTCGCGATGGACGACAACAACAAGGACCTCGTCTCCGCCGAAATGAAAGCGTCGGTCGATGAAGCGGCGGCGAAGATCGCTTCCGGTGAGTTGAAGGTCCACGACTACATGTCGGATGACAGCTGCCCCGATCTGAGCTTCTGATCGTGACACCAGCGAAGACATCGGGGCAGCCGGAAACGGCTGCCCCTGCCATTGAACTGAAGGGTATTTCCAAGGCTTTCGGCCCGGTTCAGGCGAACAAGGATATTTCGATCCGGGTGCAGCCCGGTACGATCCACGGCATCATCGGTGAAAACGGTGCCGGAAAATCGACGCTGATGTCGATCCTTTACGGCTTCTACAAGGCCGACAAGGGCGAGATCTTCATCGGCGGGCGCAAGACCGACATCCCCGACAGCCAGGCAGCCATCGCAGCCGGGATCGGCATGGTATTCCAGCATTTCAAGCTGGTGGAAAATTTCACGGTGCTCGAGAATGTCATTCTGGGGGCCGAAGACGGGGGCTTGCTGAAACCCTCGCTCGCCAAGGCCCGCAAGAGCCTGATCGAACTGGCGAACGACTACGGCCTCAAGGTGGACCCGGATGCGTTGGTGCAGGACATCGGCGTGGGAATGCAGCAGCGGGTGGAGATCCTCAAGGCGCTCTACCGCCGCGCCGATATCCTGATCCTCGACGAGCCGACGGGCGTTCTGACCCCGGCAGAGGCAGACCAGCTTTTCCGCATTCTCGGGCGGCTTCGTTCCGAAGGCAAAACCATCATCCTGATCACCCACAAGCTGCGCGAGATCATGGAAATCACCGATACCGTCAGCGTCATGCGGCGGGGCGAAATGACGGCCACGGTAAAGACCGCCGAAACCGAGCCCGCAGAACTGGCCGAACTGATGGTTGGGCGCAAGGTGCTGTTGCGCGTGGACAAGACCCCCGCCGCCCCGCGTGACGTCGTGCTCGACGTGAAAAACCTGCACGTTGTGGACGACAAAGGCGTCGAACGGCTGCGTGGGATCGACCTTCAGGTGCGCGCTGGCGAGGTGCTGGGCATCGCGGGTGTCGCGGGTAACGGGCAATCCGAACTGCTCGAAGTGCTGGGCGGATACAAGACCGGCACCGGCAGGATTCATCTGAACGGCCAGCCGCTGGACCTCTCGGGCGCCGGCGCAGACGGACAGTCGCGCCGGGCGCGCGGGATCGCCCATGTGCCGGAGGACCGCCAGCGCGAAGGTCTGATCATGGATTATCAGGCGTGGGAGAACACCGCCTTCGGCTATCACCACGACCCGGCCTATCGGAGTGGCTGGCTTATGAACAACGCCGCGATCCGCGAAGATACCGCCGGCAAGATGGAACGTTTCGACGTCCGCCCCCCGAACCCCCGCCTTGCGGCCAAGAACTTTTCAGGCGGCAACCAGCAGAAAATCGTGCTGGCGCGGGAAATCGAACGCAATCCCGACCTGCTGCTGATCGGCCAGCCCACGCGCGGCGTGGACATTGGTGCGATCGAATTCATCCACCAGCAGATCGTGGCGCTGCGCGACCGTGGCAAGGCGATCCTGCTCGTTTCCGTCGAACTGGAAGAGATCCTGGCACTGTCGGACCGCATCGCCGTGATGTTCGACGGAAAGATCATGGGCGAACGCCTGCCGCAGGAAACGGATGAAAAGGAGCTGGGTCTGCTGATGGCGGGCATTACGGATACCGATCGGCCTCACTCCGTCGCGGAGGTGGAGGACAACCTCGCCCATGCGGGCGGCGATCCGCACAAGGAGGTCTGATATGGACGTGATGCCCAAATGGGCCGAGGTCATCCTCGTGCCGCTCATCTCGCTGCTGTTGGCGGCTGTGATCTCCGCGCTGGTGATTCTGGGCATCGGGGAAGACCCGGTGGCCGCCGTCAAGCTGATGGTTCAGGGCGCGCTGGGGTCCACCTATGGCTGGGGCTACACGCTCTACTACGCGACGAACTTCATCTTCACCGGGCTTGCCGTTTCCATCGCCTTTCATGCGCGGCTGTTCAACATCGGCGGCGAAGGTCAGGCAATGCTGGGCGGGCTGGGGGTGGCGCTGGCCGCGCTCTATATCCCGTGGCCGCATTGGTCGCTTGCGCTTCTCGGGGCGACGGCGGGCGCAGCACTTTTCGGGGCGGCCTGGGCGGCGATCCCCGCGTGGCTGCAGGCCAAACGCGGCAGCCATATCGTGATCACCACGATCATGTTCAACTTCATCGCGGCAGCCCTGCTGAACTATGTGCTGGTGAACCTGATGCGGCCCAAGGGCAGCATGGACCCCGCGACTGCGCGCTTCCCCGAGGCCACGAACCTGCCCACGCTGCATGATCTGCTTGCCCCGCTGGGTATCAGCTTTTCCCGCGCGGCCCCGGCCAACGTGTCCTTCCTCGTGGCGATCCTCGCCTGTGTTTTGCTGTGGCTTCTGATCTGGCGCACGCGTCTGGGTTACCAGATCCGCGCCTATGGATTTTCGGAAAGTGCCGCGCGCTACGCGGGCATATCGCCGGTAAAGATCACGATGATCACCATGCTGATTTCCGGCGGGCTGGCCGGGATGATGGCGATCAACAACGTGATGGGCGAGGCCGAGCGCCTTGTTCTCAACGCGACCGAGGGCGCGGGTTTCATCGGGATCGCCGTGGCGCTCATGGGCCGGTCGCATCCCCTGGGGGTTTTTATTTCCGCCATCCTGTTCGGCTTTCTCTATCAGGGCGGCGCGGAGCTTGCGCTCTGGACGTCGATCCCCCGTGAATTGATCGTCGTCATTCAGGCGCTGGTCATCCTGTTCACCGGCGCGCTCGACAACATGGTGCGCATGCCGCTTGAACGCATATTCCTGAGCCTGCGCCTCCCCCGGGAGCCGAAGCCGGAACGCAAGCCGGTGGAGCCCGCGAACTGATGGATTACACCACCCTCATCCAACTGCTCGATTCCACCGTCCGGCTGGCGACGCCCCTGCTGCTGGCCTGCCTCGCCGGGTTGTTTTCCGAAAGGGCGGGCATTTTCGACATCGGGCTCGAAGGCAAGATGCTGATCGCCGCCTTCTTTTCCGCCGCCGTGGCCGCGCTGACCGGGTCTGTCTGGCTGGGGCTGGGCGCGGGGATACTTTCCTCACTCAGCCTTTCGGCCATTCACGGCGTGGCCTCCATCACCTTCCGGGGCAACCAGCTTATCTCCGGCGTGGCGATCAACTTCCTCGCCGCCGGGATGACCGTTCTGATCGCGCAGGACTGGTTCAAGCAGGGCGGGCGTACCCCCTCCCTGATGGGCGGCGCCCGGTTCGAGACAATCACCCTGCCCTGGGCCGAAGCCCTTGCCCCCGTGCCAATCATCGGCCCGCTTTACGCCGACCTCATCTCGGGGCATCCGATCCTCGTCTATATCGCTTTTGCCTGTGTGCCGCTCACGTGGTGGATCCTGTTCCGCACGCGGTTCGGCCTGCGCCTGCGCGCGGTCGGGGAAAACCCTGCCGCCGTGGACACCGCAGGCGTTTCCGTCGTCGGCCTGCGCTATGCCGCGGTGGCGATCTGCGGCGTGCTCTGCGGATTGGCGGGCGCCTACCTCAGCACCGCGCTGCAGGCCGGTTTCGTGAAGGACATGTCGGCGGGTCGCGGTTTCATCGCGCTGGCGGCGCTGATCTTCGCCAAGTGGCGGCCTTGGTACGCGCTTTGGGCGACCCTGCTCTTCGGGCTGTTCGGCGCGCTGGAAACCCGCCCCGATGTGATCGAGGCGTTGACCTCATTGAAGGTGCAGGGCCAGCTTCTCGGCGCGTTACCCTATGTGATGACAGTGATCATCCTCGCCGGGTTCGTCGGAAAGGCCATTCCACCCCGCGCCGGGGGCGAACCCTACGTGAAGGAAAGATAACGCCAGTTGGACCGCGCCGCTATGTCCTGATCGCGGCAGTGCAGCATAAACAGTTGATTTTGTCCGCCCGCCCGCGATAGTGGACGCCATGCAAATTTACCTGCCCATCGCCGAAGTTTCGGTCAACGCCTTCCTGCTGCTGGGCTTGGGCGGGATGGTTGGCGTGCTGTCAGGCATGTTCGGCGTGGGCGGCGGGTTTCTGATGACGCCGCTGCTGTTCTTCATCGGGATCCCGCCCGCCGTGGCCGTCGCGACGGAGGCGAACCAGATCGTCGCCTCCTCCTTTTCGGGGGTGCTTGCGCATTTCAAACGCAAGACGGTGGACCTGAGGATGGGCACCGTGCTGCTGATCGGCGGGCTCATCGGGGCAGCGCTTGGCGTTGCCGTCTTCAACTACCTCAAAGCGCAGGGGCAGGTCGATCTGCTGGTTAAGCTTTCCTACGTCGTCTTTCTGGGCATCATCGGCGCGCTGATGTTCGTTGAATCGCTCAACGCCATTCGCAAGACCCGTAAAGGGGGCCGCGCGGGCAAGCGCAAGAAACACAACTGGATCCACGGTCTGCCCTTCAAGATGCGCTTCCGGGTCTCCGGCCTGTATATTTCAGTTATCCCGCCGGTGCTGGTGGGTATCACCGTGGGCATCCTTGCCGCGATCATGGGTGTGGGCGGCGGTTTCATCATGGTACCCGCCATGATCTACCTGCTGGGCATGCCCACGAAGGTCGTCGTGGGCACGTCGCTCTTTCAGATCATCTTTGTCACCGCCTTCACCACGATGCTGCATGCCACGACGAACTACACCGTTGATATCGTGCTGGCTGTTCTGCTGCTGGTCGGCGGTGTGATCGGGGCGCAGATCGGCACGCGGATCGGCGTGAAGATGCAGGCCGAACAGCTGCGCATCCTGCTTGCACTGCTGGTGCTAGGCGTCTGTGGCAAGCTCGCGCTCGACCTGCTGTTGCAGCCGGCGGAACTCTACACCCTCGGGACAGGGGGCGACCACTGATGCGCGGGTCTTTCCGGCGCATATTGGGGGCAGTCGCCCTGTCGCTCACACTCGGCCTTGCGTCTGCGGCGCTTCCGCAGGAAGCGGACGGCGTGGAAGACCAAGCCGCCCCGGCCGAACAGATCGTTCTGGGCCTCAGCCAGGCCGAAGTGGCCATCACCACCAACTTCAACGGCTCAGAAATCCTCGTCTACGGGGCTGTGAAGCGCGAACAGGCGATCCCCGAAGGCCCCCCGCTGGAGGTCATCATCACCGTCGCCGGCCCGTCGCGGCCCGTGATGGTCCGCCGCAAGGAACGCCGCTTCGGCATCTGGGTCAACACAGATGCGGTGGAAGTCGATCAGGCGCCCAGCTTCTATGCGGTGGCCACCAGTGCGCCGCTCAACGACATCCTGAAACGGATCGAGGATCTGCGCTACAAGATCTCGATCCCCAGGGCGATCCGCTCCGTGGGCGCGCCCATGACAATCAGCGATTCAGCCAGTTTCACCGATGCACTGATCCGTATCCGCAGCGGTTCGAACCTCTATCAAGTGGTCGAAAACGGGGTGGTGGTGGACGAACAGACGCTGTTCCGCGCCGCCATCAGGCTGCCTGCCGCCCTGACCGAAGGCGACTACGTGACCCGAATTTTCCTCACCCGGGGGGGCGAGGTTGTGGCCCAGCATTCCACCAGCATCGACGTGCGCAAGGTGGGGCTGGAACGCTGGCTTTTCACCCTCAGCCGGGAAAACGCGCTGATTTACGGGCTGATGTCACTGGCCATCGCCATCGCGGCGGGATGGGGCGCCTCCGCGGTCTTCAGTCTGTTGCGGCGGTAGGATGCAGCCGTCCCGGCGACTTATCCGAAATACTCACCCCGCCGCCGCGTCATCCTCTTCCAGCGTCAATGTGGGTGCCACCTGCACTTTCAGGTCATCGACACGCAGGGGTTCCGTGGGCCGGGCCAACCGGTTGCGCACGACCCAGACCAACCGTTCCTGCGCGCGGGTAATCGCCACATAGGCGAGGCGTTTCCATAGCGGCTGCCCCGCCTCCATCCTGCCCATGCGGGCGGCGGCATAAAGGTCGGGGGCAAAGACCTGCACCGTGTCCCACTGGCTGCCCTGTGCCTTGTGGATCGTTACCGCCGCACCGTGCAGGAAGGTGGCCCCCATGCGCGCGGCAAAAGGGATGAAGGGTTCCTCCTCCTCCGGCTTCTCGATCTTGACGATGCTGGCGGCGCTGACCTGCGGGTCCTCGGCCCCCATGACGTGCAATCGGCTGAAACCGGGCTTTCGGCCCTCGCCGAGGTAGACGACCTGCGCGCCCTTGATCAGGCCCCGCGCTTCGAGGTCGAGCCGCTTCTTGCGGTGCTTCAGCGGCAGCTCCAGCCCGTCACAAATGAGTGGCTCCCCGGGGAGGAGAGCATCCTCCGGCGCGCCATGTACCGACCGGAAGGCGTTGATCAGGCGGATGCGCGTGGCGTTGCGCCAGACAAGGACAGGGCTGCGGGCCATCAGGTCAACCTCCACCCGCTGGCCCCAGACCACGCGTGGATCACGACGCGCCGCGTCTTCGACCATACGCTCGAAGGTCTCGAAGCTCAGATCCGGATCACCCAGCGCATGGGCAAGATCGAGGATCGGGTTGTCCGCATCCTGACGGAACACTCGGTCGAGGTGGATCACCCGCTTCTTGGGCAGCTTGTCGAAGACCATGGTCCCCGACTGGTTCACCGGGGCAAGCTGCGCGGGGTCGCCGAACAGCAGAAGCGTGGGGAAAATTTCCTTGAGATCGGCAAATTGCTTGTCGTCCAGCATCGAGCTTTCATCGACGAAGCCGATGTCCAGCGGCTCTTCCCGCCGCTTCCAGCCGGTGATGAAATCGCTGCCCCGCAGCCCCGCGGCGGCCAGCGCGCCGGGGATCGACTTGTTGCTGGCGTAGAAGGCCGCCGCCCTGTCCAGCGCGAGTTCCGTCAGCCCCGCGATTTCGGGCCGCTCGCCCTGCCCCGCCAGCCATTCAGCAATGCGTTCATACTCGGGGTCGTAGACCGGGGTATAGAGAATGCGATGGATCGTCGTGGCCGGCACGCCGCGCAACCGCAGCACGCTGGCGGCCTTGTTGGTGGGCGCAAGGATCGCAAGGCTCCGCTTGTCGCGCCGCTTGCGGGATTCGTAGTCCCCGCTGACGACCTCCACCCCCGCCGCGTCCAGCGCGCGATAAAGCTCGGCGAGCAGGAGCGTCTTGCCCGACCCGGCCTTTCCGGTGATCGCCATCACCTGTTCCGTCCCGCCCTTCGGCGGGTGCAGCAGACTTTCGTCCAGATCGACCCCGGCGTCGCGCAAAAGAGCGGTCACCGCGTCATGGGCGGTGGCCTGATCATGGGAATATGTCACTGCCGTTTCACTCATCGCCGAACCCTATGCCACCCCTGCCCGGGGGGCCAGAGCCGACAGCCTCGACAGGCCTGTCTGCTGCGACGGGTTCACTAAAAACCCGCGCGCCGGGGTCCGGCACGCGGGTGAATGTCTTACGTGGCAGTCGTTCAGCGACGCGCGTCGAGGCAGTCCTCAAGCGTGCGCAGACCCGTGGTGGGCGCCTGCACGAGCACCGACATGTTGCCGGGCTTGTGCTCGTTGCGCATCATCTTCATGTGCGCATCGGGCAGATCGGCCCATGTGAACACCTCTGACATGCAGGGATCGAGGCGCCGCTCCAGCATCAGCTTGTTGGCCGCCGACGCCTGCTTGAGGTGCGCGAAGTGGCTGCCCTGCAGACGCTTCTGGTGCATCCACATGTAGCGCACGTCGAAGGTCAGGTTGAAACCGGAGGTACCCGCGCAGATCACGACCATGCCGCCCTTTTTCACCACGAAGGTGGAGACGGGAAAGGTCGCCTCGCCGGGGTGTTCGAACACCATGTCGACGTTCACACCCTTGCCGGTGATGTCCCAGATCGCCTTGCCGAACTTGCGCGCTTCCTTGAACCACTCGGCATATTCCGGCGTGTTCACCGTGGGCAATTGCCCCCAGCAGTTGAAGTCCTTCCGGTTCAGAACGCCCTTGGCGCCCAGATCCATCACGAACTGCCGCTTGCTTTCGTCCGAGATGACGCCAATTGCATTGGCGCCCGCCGTGTTGATCAGCTGGATCGCGTAGGAGCCGAGACCGCCCGAAGCGCCCCAGACCAGTACGTTCTGACCGGGCTTCAGATCATGCGGCTCATGGCCGAAAAGCATCCGGTAAGCGGTTGCGAGCGTCAGTGTATAGCAGGCCGCCTCTTCCCAGGTCAGGTGCTTGGGGCGCGGCATCAGCTGCTGGCTCTGCACGTTGGTGAACTGCGCGAAGGAGCCATCTGGCGTCTCGTAGCCCCAGATCCGCTGGCTGGAGGAATACATCGGATCGCCGCCGTTGCACTCTTCGTCGTCGCCGTCATCCTGATTGCAGTGAATCACAACCTCGTCGCCGACCTTCCAGCGCGTGACCTTTTCGCCCACGGCCCATACAATGCCGGAGGCATCGGAACCGGCGATATGGAACGGCTGGCCGTGGCCATCGAAGGGGCTGATCGGCTTTCCGAGCGAGGCCCAGACGCCGTTGTAGTTCACGCCCGCGGCCATCACGAGCACCAGAACCTCGTTGCTGTCGAGCGTCGGGACGTCGACGACTTCTTCCTGCATTGCCGTATCGGGTTCACCATGGCGTTCCCGGCGGATGGCCCAAGCGTACATCTTCTTCGGGACATGACCCATGGGCGGCATTTCACCAACCTCGTAGAGGTCCTTTTCGGGCGCCTCATAGGCGGCGATTGTCGTATCCAGTGCCATCAGGCCCTCCTGTTCGTCATCAGTTTTGCCGCGCCGCAGAATCGGGGGCCGCGCTTATCCAATATGACCCTGGACGAAATATTGCAACCTCATGAGGGGTAATTTTGTAACTTTATGACCGAGCGGACGCAGAAATTTGCGCCGCAGGTGCAGCATCTTCTTCCATGAAATGGGCGACGGAATTGGCGTAGAACCGCAGGACCTTGCTTTGGTTTTCCGCGATTCTCCAATGACCTTCGTGGGAAAATATCAGCCCCCGCTTAAGCATACGGTGGATCGCCTGCTGCACCTCTTCCTGGAGGTTCGCGGATTTGACCACCCGGTTTGGCTCCGGCACCCGGTCCAACAGGCTGCGCACAGCGCCCGTGACGCCATCGGTGTCCAGCAGTTCGTCCTGCAGCAGGATGTGTGCCACCAAGGGCACGGCAGGCACGGGCATTGCATCCTCGATCCGGGTCATCAGGTGGCGGGACAGGTTTTCAACGCCGTCCTCGGCCGCCGATCGCAGCGAGACCGGTTCGCCAAAGGCCACCGCGGCCACTCCGAAACGTGTGTCCTGCCCGCGCAGCCGCTGCCAGAGCTTGCGCAAAATGAACCGGACGATAACCGTGATCCGCGCGCCGAAACGCCGATCCCCCCGTTCATGCGCCGCGATAAGCACCCGGTCTTCGAGAACGCGGTCATAGTTGATCGCAACCGGTACGAAAACGACGTCACGGGCATTGGCCCTGTCGAACCCTTCGACCACGTAGGCGAGCAATCCCATCTTCGGCGGCTGCAATCGCCCGTCGAGGCTGAGCCCCCCTTCGGGGTAGATCGCCTGCGTCACGCCGCCCGCGATGGCCAGTTGCACATAG
>NZ_LWGH01000610.1:0-1897 GCF_001635395.1 Sulfitobacter sp. HI0129
CGATAGTGAACCAGTACCGTGAGGGAAAGGTGAAAAGCACCCCGACGAGGGGAGTGAAACAGTACCTGAAACCGAACGCCTACAATCAGTTGGAGGGCCCTTGCGGCCTGACAGCGTACCTTTTGTATAATGGGTCATCGACTTGGTCTCACGAGCAAGCTTAAGCCGTTAGGTGTAGGCGCAGCGAAAGCGAGTCTTAATAGGGCGTTGAGTTCGTGGGATCAGACCCGAAACCGAGTGATCTAGGCATGACCAGGATGAAGGTAAGGTAACACTTACTGGAGGTCCGAACCCACACCTGTTGAAAAAGGTCGGGATGAGTTGTGCCTAGGGGTGAAAGGCCAATCAAACTCGGAGATAGCTGGTTCTCTGCGAAATCTATTTAGGTAGAGCGTCATCCGAATACCCTCGGGGGTAGAGCACTGGATGGGTAATGGGGCCCCACAGGCTTACTGATCCTAACCAAACTCCGAATACCGAGGAGTACTAGATGGCAGACACACGGCGAATGCTAACGTCCGTCGTGAAGAGGGAAACAACCCTGACCTCCAGCTAAGGCCCCTAATTCATGGCTAAGTGGGAAAGCAGGTGAGACGACCAAAACAACCAGGAGGTTGGCTTAGAAGCAGCCATCCTTTAAAGATAGCGTAACAGCTCACTGGTCTAAATAAGTTGTCTTGCGGCGAAGATGTAACGGGGCTCAAGCCATGAGCCGAAGCTGAGGATGCACTAGTTGCATGGTAGCAGAGCGTAGTGTGACATAATTCCATGTCTCCTTAACCCTTCGGGGTATTGGAGACGCGGAGTTTTCTGTGAAGCCGGCGCGTGAGCGATCCGGTGGAGAGATCACTAGTGAGAATGATGACATGAGTAGCGACAAAGAGTGTGAGAGACACTCTCGCCGAAAGTCCAAGGGTTCCTGCTTAAAGCTAATCTGAGCAGGGTAAGCCGACCCCTAAGGCGAGGCCGAAAGGCGTAGTCGATGGGAACCAGGTTAATATTCCTGGGCCAGATGGAAGTGACGGATTTCGAGGGTAGTTCATCCTTATTGGATTGAATGGGCTGCTTAGAAGTCCCTGGAAATAGCTCCATCGCTAGATCGTACCCTAAACCGACACAGGTGGACTGGTAGAGAATACCAAGGCGCTTGAGAGAACTATGTTGAAGGAACTCGGCAAAATACCTCCGTAAGTTCGCGAGAAGGAGGCCCGGTTCCTAGGCAACTAGGGGCTGGGGGCACAAACCAGGGGGTGGCGACTGTTTATTAAAAACACAGGGCTCTGCGAAGTCGCAAGACGACGTATAGGGTCTGACGCCTGCCCGGTGCCTGAAGGTTAAAAGGAGGGGTGAGAGCTCTGAATTGAAGCCCAGGTAAACGGCGGCCGTAACTATAACGGTCCTAAGGTAGCGAAATTCCTTGTCGGGTAAGTTCCGACCTGCACGAATGGCGTAACGACTTCCCCGCTGTCTCCAACATAGACTCAGCGAAATTGAATTACCTGTCAAGATGCAGGTTTCCCGCGGTTAGACGGAAAGACCCCGTGCACCTTTACTACAACTTCACACTGGCATTAGGCCGAACATGTGCAGGATAGGTGGTGGGCTTTGAAGCGTGGACGCCAGTCTGCGTGGAGCCTCCCTTGAGATACCACCCTTGTTCTGCTTGATGTCTAACCGCGGTCCGTTATCCGGATCCGGGACCCTGTGTGGTGGGTAGTTTGACTGGGGCGGTCGCCTCCTAAATCGTAACGGAGGCGCGCGAAGGTTGGCTCAGAGCGGTCGGAAATCGCTCGTTGAGTGCAATGGCAGAAGCCAGCCTGACTGCAAGACTGACAAGTCGAGCAGAGTCGAAAGACGGCCATAGTGATCCGGTGGTCCCAAGTGGGAGGGCCATCGC
>NZ_LWGH01000611.1:0-2799 GCF_001635395.1 Sulfitobacter sp. HI0129
GGAGNCGGGGCGCGTCGACAGGTTCCGCCTGACGGGTGCCGGGGAGGGGGCGGCGATTGCGCAGCTGCGCGGGCGCATGCGGCTGGGTGGTCATGTGATCTGGGCGTCGGACTTTACCGAAACAGTGACGGAAAGCGGCGGTGGCAAGGGCCAGCCTGCCGCGCCCCGGCAGCGCAGTTACGGCTACAGCGTCAGCCTTGCGATTGCGCTCTGCGAGGGTGAGATCGCGGGCATCGGCCGGGTCTGGGCCGATGGGACGGAAATTGCGGCCAGCGATCTCAACATGCGCGTTTACACAGGATCGGCGGACCAATTGCCCGACCCCGCGATGGAGGCCGTAGAGGGGGCGGGACTGGTGCCCGCCTATCGCGGCACGGCCTATGTGGTGGTGGAGGACCTGTCGCTTGAACGTTTCGGCAACCGGGTGCCGCAGTTTTCCTTTGAAGTGATCCGGCCCGAGCAGCGCGGCGCGCCGGGTTCGGCGTTCACCCCCACCTACGGCCTTCGCGGTGTGGCCCTGATCCCCGGAACCGGGGAATATGCGCTTGCTACCACGCCGGTGAATTATCTGGAGGGGCCGGGCGTTCGGCGGAGCGCCAATGTCGCCACCCCACGGGGGGAGACTGATTTTGCCGTCTCTTTGGGCGAGCTTACGCGGGATCTGCCGGAGTTGGAGGCGGTTTCGCTGGTGGTTTCGTGGTTCGGCGACGATCTGCGCTGCGGGCGGTGCCGGGTCCGGCCCAAGGTGGAGGATGTGCGTATAGACGGGGAAACGATGCCTTGGCAGGTTTCGGGCCTATCCCGTGCAGAGGCCGAGCAGATCGCCCGGCAGGATGGCCGCCCGGTCTATGGCGGCACCCCCTGCGATGCCGCTGTGATGGAGGCCATCGCCGCCATGCAGGCGGTGGGGAAAAAGGTGATGTTCTATCCCTTCATCCTGATGGAGCAGCTGGCCGGAAACATGCTGCCCGATCCCTATAGCGACGCGCAAAGCCAGCCTGTCTTGCCGTGGCGCGGGCGGATCACGCTGGAACATGCGCCGGGCCGCCCCCTCAGCAGTGATGGGACGGACGATGCCACTGCGCAGGTCGATGCCTTTTTCGGGGCGGCGAAAGCAGATGATTTCACGGTGAGCGCGGAGGGGGTGAGGTATTCGGGACCGGCAGAATGGGGCTTTGCCCGGTTTATCCTTCACTATGCGGCGCTCTGCAAGGCGGCGGGCGGGGTGGACGCGTTCTGCATCGGCTCCGAAATGCGGGGGTTGACCCAGATACGGGGTGCGGGCGGTGTCTTTGCCGCGGTGGAACGGTTGCGGCAACTTGCGCGGGAGGTTCGCGCCATCCTCGGGCCGGAAGTAAAGATCAGCTATGCCGCGGATTGGTCCGAATACTTCGGCTATGCACCGCAGGATGGCAGCGGGGATCGGTTCTTTCACCTCGATCCCCTCTGGTCGGACGAGACCATCGATTTCATCGGCATCGACAACTACATGCCGCTGTCCGACTGGCGCGAGGGGGACGACCACCTCGACCGGGGGCGGTGGAACAGCATCTATGATGCGGATTACCTGCGGGCGAATATCGAAGGGGGCGAAGGCTACGACTGGTATTACCGTTCGCAAGAGGCGCGCGATCTGCAGATCAGAACGCCCATTACCGACGGCGCGCATGGGGAGCCCTGGGTCCATCGCTACAAGGACCTGCGCGGCTGGTGGTCCAATGCCCATCATGAGCGGATCGGCGGTGTTCGCGAGGCCGAGCCGACGGCATGGCAGCCGGGGTCGAAACCCATATGGTTCACCGAATATGGCTGTGCGGCCATCGACAAGGGGACGAACCAGCCCAACAAGTTCCTCGACCCGAAGAGTTCCGAGAGCCGTCTGCCGCATTATTCGGACGGGGGGCGCGACGATTACCTGCAGATGCAATACCTGCGCGCGGTAACGAGCTATTGGGCGCAACCTGCGCATAATCCGGTATCCGCCGACTACGGCGGCCCGATGATCGACATGACGCGCGCCTTTGCCTGGGCCTGGGACGCGCGGCCCTTTCCCGCCTTTCCGAACGATCGCGCCCGCTGGAGCGATGGGGAGAACTACGGACGGGGCCACTGGCTGAACGGGCGCACGTCGAACTGGGCGCTTTCCGCCGTGGTGCGTGACATCTGCGATGAAGCCGGGGTGCAAGATGTGGAGACCGGCAGGACGCATGGCGCGGTGCGCGGTTATCTGGTGGACCGGGTCGGGACGGGTCGGGCCGCGCTGCAACCGCTGATGCTACGCCATGCTTTCGACGCGGTGGAGCGGGAGGGGCAGTTGCAGTTTCGCCAACGGGATGGCGAGAAGCCCGTGCCGCTCGACCCCGAACGCCTTGCACAGACCGATGATCTGGGTGCGACCCTGATCCGGACCCGCGCGGCGGAGAGCGAGCTTTCGGGCCGGGTGCGGGTGCAGTTCGTTGAAGCGGACGGAAGTTTCGAGGCCATCACAGAAGAGGCGACACTTTCGGACGATAAAACCCTCAGCGTATCGGGGGCGGAGGTGAACCTGTTGATGACCCGGGGCGAGGGGCGGCAGGTCGCCCTCCGCTGGCTGATGGAGGCGCGGGTGGGGCGGGACAGGGCGCGCTTTGCGCTTCCACCGTCACGCTCTGATCTGGGCCCCGGGGATGTCGTCGCACTGCCGGGGCCTGACGGGAGCGGAGCGCAGCGATACCGGATCGACCGTGTGGATCAAGGCGATGCGCAGATCGTCAATGCGTTGCGTATCGAACTCGAGGTTTATCGCACGGGCCCGGCGGA
>NZ_LWGH01000612.1:0-675 GCF_001635395.1 Sulfitobacter sp. HI0129
ACCTGTCGCTTGAACGTTTCGGCAACCGGGTGCCGCAGTTTTCCTTTGAAGTGATCCGGCCCGAGCAGCGCGGCGCGCCGGGTTCGGCGTTCACCCCCACCTACGGCCTTCGCGGTGTGGCCCTGATCCCCGGAACCGGGGAATATGCGCTTGCTACCACGCCGGTGAATTATCTGGAGGGGCCGGGCGTTCGGCGGAGCGCCAATGTCGCCACCCCACGGGGGGAGACTGATTTTGCCGTCTCTTTGGGCGAGCTTACGCGGGATCTGCCGGAGTTGGAGGCGGTTTCGCTGGTGGTTTCGTGGTTCGGCGACGATCTGCGCTGCGGGCGGTGCCGGGTCCGGCCCAAGGTGGAGGATGTGCGTATAGACGGGGAAACGATGCCTTGGCAGGTTTCGGGCCTATCCCGTGCAGAGGCCGAGCAGATCGCCCGGCAGGATGGCCGCCCGGTCTATGGCGGCACCCCCTGCGATGCCGCTGTGATGGAGGCCATCGCCGCCATGCAGGCGGTGGGGAAAAAGGTGATGTTCTATCCCTTCATCCTGATGGAGCAGCTGGCCGGAAACATGCTGCCCGATCCCTATAGCGACGCGCAAAGCCAGCCTGTCTTGCCGTGGCGCGGGCGGATCACGCTGGAACATGCGCCGGGCCGCCCCCTCAGCAGTGATGGGACGG
>NZ_LWGH01000613.1:0-1408 GCF_001635395.1 Sulfitobacter sp. HI0129
GCGATGCCACGTTCTCTTCCCCGCTGGGGATGGATAGCAATGCGCTCGGCGTCGATCTGGTGATGCATTCCACCACGAAATACATGGGCGGGCACGGGGATGCCGTCGGTGGTGCGGTCGCCGGCTCGCGGGAGTTGGTGAAGCAAATGCGTCTGGAGGCATCCATCCACCATGGCGGTATCCTGTCCCCCTTCAATGCGTGGCTCATTGCGCGGGGGGCGTCCACCCTGCCCTTGCGGATGAAGGCGCATCAGGCGGGTGCCATGGCGGTGGCGGAATGGCTTGAGAACCAGTCCAGCGTGACCAAGGTGATGTATCCCGGGCTACCGTCCCACCCCCAGCACGATCTGGCGAAGCACCAGATGAAGAACTATTCAGGCATGCTGAGCTTTCAGGTCGGCGACGTTGCTACAGCGGAACGGCTGGCTCAAACCATGATCGACAAGTTCGAGGTCATCCATTACGCGGTTTCGCTTGGTCATCATCGCAGCCTTATGTTCTGGATGGAGACTGAAGGCCTGATGGAGACGTCTTTCCGCCTGTCAGGCGCGGCGCTCGACAGCTACAGGGATTTCGCGGGGGACGGTATTTTCCGCATGTCCGTAGGACTGGAAGACCCCGAAGACCTGATCGCCGATCTTGCCAAGGTTCTGTGATACCGCGGCTAACAGGCAAAGGGCGCCCGTGTAGGAGCGCCCTTTTTTCATGGATGAAAGGTTGGATTAGGGCCGCACGTAGGCGTAGCCCTCTTCCTGCAGTTCGATCAGGCGCACCACGCCCGAGGTAACCATATTCGCCTCTTCCATCATGGGGATGTCCTGCCCCGCCTTTTCGCTCATGGCGCGGTGGGTATTGCCGCAGGCCGCAAAGGTCAGGGACGGTATTTCAAGCGACATCACGGAGATACGCTGCTCCACAGGGCTCTTGCCCGGGATCAGCATGTTGAGGCCGGGGCCATATGTCACGATCTCGATGATGACCTCATCGCCCTGGCTTTCATAATAGCTGTGGACGTTGGCGGCGTTGTTCAGCGCCATGTTCATCACCTGGGGGTCGTTCTCATCCACGTGAATGGCAACCTTGTGGGTCACACCCTCGGCCCATGCCGCGACGGGGGCCAGCACCATTGCGGCGATCATCAAAAGTTTTCTCATCGTATTTTCCCTAGGTTGTTCGTTAACCAACATAGCACAACGCAACGCTGGCGCTTTCAAATTGTGGCGAGATCACCGCAGGTCGCGCAATCGGGGCGTCGCTCGATACCGATGGTGCGGCTTTCGCCGTATAGCGCATCGTAGATCACCATTTGCCCGCGCAGCGGTGTACCCGCGCCCGTGATCAGCTTGATCGCCTCTGCCGCCATCATGGCGCCGACGACCCCCGGCAACGGTCCCAGGACGCCTGCCTC
>NZ_LWGH01000614.1:0-1484 GCF_001635395.1 Sulfitobacter sp. HI0129
ACGGGTCGCTGGCTATCGCAGGCTTGCCGGTCGTGCCCCTGCGCGAAGCGGCAGGGCGCGTGCTGGCTCGGCCCGTCACCGCACGCCGTACGCAGCCGCCATTCGCGGCCTCTTCGATGGATGGCTATGCCCTCCGCCGGGCGGAGGTCGAGCCCGACGCCATGTTCAAGGTGATGGGCGAGGCGGCGGCGGGCCACGGCTACGACGGCGCGCTGCGGGCGGGTCAGGCGGTGCGCATCTTCACCGGCGCACCGATCCCCAAGGGCGCCGATTTCGTCGTCATTCAGGAAGACGTGACGCGGCGCGGCGATCTCATCACCCTTGGCCATGGCATTGGCAGCAAAGACAATATCCGCCCCGCTGGCGGTGATTTTTCGCAAGGCGACGCGATGGAAGCGCCGCGCCGGTTACGGCCTGCCGACGTAGCACTGCTGGCGGCGATGAACATCGACCGGGTTCCGGTAACGCGCAGGCCGCGTATCGCGCTGCTGGCGACCGGGGACGAATTGATCCAGCCCGGAGAGGAGCCGGGGCCGGACCAGATCGTCGCTTCCAACAGCTACGGGCTCGAAGCGATGCTGCGGGCCGCCGGGGCGGAGGTGCGCATGCTGCCCATCGCCCGCGACACCGAGGCCTCGCTCCGGCAGGCCTTCGCCCTTGCCGCCGGGGCCGATCTGCTGGTCACCATCGGCGGGGCTTCCGTCGGGGATCATGACCTCATCGCGCCGGTCATGGCGGCGCTGGGGATGGAACAGGCGTTCTACAAGGTTGCGATGCGCCCCGGCAAACCGCTGATGGCGGGCCGGCTGGGCGAGATGGCGATGATCGGCCTGCCGGGCAATCCCGTCTCCGCCATGGTCTGCGGAGAGGTCTTTCTGCGGCCCGTCGTAGACCTGATGCTGGGCCTCGGCGCGGCACCCGCGGTGCGGACGATGCGGGCGCTGGCGGAAGACATCCCCGCCAACGGCCCGCGCGAACACTACATGCGGGCGCGGCTGGGCGCGGAAGGTGTCACCCCGGCGGAGCGGCAGGATTCCTCGCTGCTGTCGGTGCTTGCCCGCGCCGATGCGCTGCTGGTGCGCGCCCCCTCCGACCCGGCGCGACAGAAGGGCGAAGAAGTCCCCTGCATCGAGTTGCACCGCACCTGACACGCATCGCGAGCATTGACACAAAACGGGAACACCTCTAGAACAAAGCAAAACCGCATCCAAAGGGGCCCCGCAGTGCTGACCCAAAAACAACTCGATCTGCTATCGTTCATCCACAAGCGCGTCCAGCGTGACGGCGTGCCCCCCAGTTTCGATGAGATGAAGACGGCGCTGGATCTGCGGTCCAAATCTGGGATTCACCGGCTCATCACGGCGTTGGAAGAACGCGGGTTCATCCGCCGTCTGGCGCATAGGGCCCGCGCCATCGAAATCGTGAAGCTGCCGGAAAGCCTTGGCGGCTCCGCAGGCGGCGGTTTTGCGCCCCGCGTCGTCGAT
>NZ_LWGH01000615.1:0-1137 GCF_001635395.1 Sulfitobacter sp. HI0129
CGCCCCCGCCACGGGCGTAAAGGTGATCAGTCGTCTGCGGGAAAGATCGGGTTTTTTTGGCATCTCATGATTCCACTGAATTTCCGAGGCTCTGGTTCAATCCACGCGGGTGGGGCTTTGTTCCGAAAAACTTACAAAATCATACAACATGTACCACGGGCAAAGTTGCGGGCGCCTACATCCGCTTGATCAACCCACCGCCCCAAGCAAAGGCGGCGCCCTGCACTCCCCCTTGTAATTCGGCTATTTTGACGCTATATACCGTCATATCCACCGTATGGAGCCCATCATGCACCTCGTGAACTTTGCCGAAGGCGGCCAGTTCGAGCCGCGCAAGATCGCCGCCGCGCTGCGTACCTCCGCCGAAGAAATCGCCCTCACCGTCGGTCTGGGCAAGGACGCGCTCCAGCGGCGCACGCGCATCAGCTCCGACAAGACCCAGCGCCGCCTGCGCGAGCTGGTCGAGGTCCTCAACAAGGTGGAACCCCGCTTCGGCTCGGAGCTGATGGCCTATGCCTGGTACCGGTCCGAGCCCCTGCCCGGCTTTGACGGCCGCACCGCGATGCAGCTTGTGCAGGAAGGCAAGGCGCAGCAGGTGCTCGAATATATCGACGCGGTAGACGCTGGCGTCTTTGCCTGATGCCCCTGAAAAACGGGCGCCTCACCGGGCCGCTCTACCGCGCCCTCAACCCCGTCTATGCGCGCGACCCGCTTTCGGGGCGCGGCGCGGAACATTACGGCGGGCGCTTCAACGCCAAGGGCACCCCTGCCCTCTACACCGCGCTCGACCCCGCCGTCGCCCTGCGCGAAGCCAATCAGGTCGGGCACCTGCAACCCACCGTTCTGGTCTCCTACACCGCCGACCTCGGCCCCGTCTTCGACACGCGCGATCCGGCGGCGCTGGCCCGGCACGGCATATCCGAAAGCACCCTCGCCGATCCCGCTTGGCGCGCCCGGATGCTGGGGGGCCAGCCCGTGCCCACGCAGGATTTCGCCGCGCGCCTCATCGCCGATGGCTTCGCGGGCCTCCTGATCCGCAGCTACGCCAAGGGGGCCGTTGCCGGTGATCTCAACACCGTTCTGTGGCGCTGGACCGGCCCGGACTGTACCTTGCGCGTCGTCGACGACGAAGACCGC
>NZ_LWGH01000616.1:0-1232 GCF_001635395.1 Sulfitobacter sp. HI0129
TGAATTCCACCAGCCGGTAAGGCCCGGTCCCGATTCCCGCCGCATCGGCACCCGGCCTGCCGATCGCGAAACCCGGCCCCGCCAGCCGGAAGGGGAGACCCGCATCCGGGCGGGAGAGGGTTATTTCAACGCCGGACTTGCCCAGCGCCTTCACCGTATCCGGTTCACCCAAGCCCCTGCGCAGGCTGTCGGCCACGTCTTCTGCCGTCATGAGATGACCATCATGGAATGCCACGTCCTGCCGCAGGTCGAACCGCCAGGTCTGGCCGTTGTCTGCACTGCGCCACCCCTGCGCGAGATCCCCGCGCAGCGTACCGTCCGCCGCGACCTCCGTCAGTGTATCGTGGACAAGTCCCACGCGGGCAAGCTGCATGAAAAGCCCGCCACCCGTGGCCCATATATCGTCCCGGCGGCCGCCCGACACCGCTAGCCGCAACCGCCCGCCCCGCCGCGCCATTCCGGCGGCCGAAACGCCGGAAACCGCCAGCAAGGCGGCGGCGGCACCCATCCCGAAAAGGGCCCGGCGGTCGAGTGCGGGACGACGGGTCATGACACTGCGATCCTGTCCATCGTGCGAACCAGTTCGGCACTGATCCCCGGCTCCGACAGGGCGTGCCCGGCGTTGCGCACCATCTTGAGTTCGCATTTGTCCCACTTCTGGGCCAGCGCATAGGCGCTGGTGGGCGGGCAGATCATGTCATACCGGCCCTGAACGATCACACCCGGAATATCCGCAATGCGGCTCGCATGGGCGAGGATCTGGCCATCGAACTCCAGGAAACCCGCATGGGTGAAATAATGATTCTCCAACCGGGCGAAGGCCCGCGAATAGTCGCTCGGTCCTTCGTGCCCCGCGCCGGAGGAATGGATGGACGCCAGCGCATTTTCCCACGCCGCCCACGCGCGGCCAAAGCGCTGCTCCTCGGCGAGGTTTCCGCTGAATAGGCGCTTGTGGTAAGCGCCTATCATGTCGTGGCGCTCCTCCTCCGGCACGAGCGACACGAATCGCTGCCAGACCTCGGGCCAGAATTTGCCCGCCCCGCCGCCGTAGAACCAGTCCAGCTCTCCCTTGGTCATCAGGAAGACCCCCCGTAGAACGAGGTTCCGCACCGGCTCGGGATGGGTTTCGGCATAGATCAGCGCCAGCGTCGCGCCCCAAGAACCGCCGAAGACGATCCACTCCTCGATGCCCAGCGTCTTGCGGATCAACTCGATATCGGCGACCAGATGCC
>NZ_LWGH01000617.1:0-5095 GCF_001635395.1 Sulfitobacter sp. HI0129
GTAGGCCTTGCGGCGATAGGCGCTGCGGGCCTGTTCGAATACCGACCGGTGCACCCGGGTAAGGCCGCTTTGCGCATAGGCGGACCGGGGTTTGAGGACCAGCATGCGGCGGTAGCAGGCCGCCGCGGGGAGCAGTTCGGCGGCCACCTCGGCAAGCATCGCGGCATCCCGCTGGGCGAGGAACAGCCGCCGGGCTATGGCCCGGACGTTCGCGCGGCGGGCGCGGGCAAGCACGCGGAGGGAGGGCGCCTCTGCCGGACTGTCCAGGATATCGGTGGCGAGGCGAAAGGCAGCCTCACCATCGGTGCGGCAGAGTTTTGCGAAGGCAGTGGGGAAGCTACCCTGCGGATCGGTTTCGGCAAGGCTGCGCGCTTCGAAAAGCCGGCCTTCGCCATGGTCTGCATCCAGCAGCAGAAGGTCCCGGGCGTGGCGCAGACACTCTGCCCATGCGCCTTCGCGGCTTGCGATCCGCGCGAGTTGCAGGTGGGGCTCAGGCTCATGTGGGCTTTGACGGGAAAGCTTCTGCCACGCGGCGCGGGCTTCTTGGGGGCGCTTCCAGCGCCATGCAATGCGGGCTGCGTGGCGCAGTGCCTGCGGATGATCGGGGTCGGTCATGAGGATTGCGCGGGCGAAACCATAGGCGCGCTCCATCTCGCCCGCCTTGTAGGCGGCGAGCATGGCGGGTAGGCGTTCGTCCTCGCTCCGCCTCGCCGCTCGACCGCCCGACGGTCTGGAGTTGTGAGTCGCTGCGCCGAAATCCGTCGAGAAGGTTTCAAAATTCTTCATTCCATCCCTCGTTGGCCCGGACCTGCGGGGTGACACCCGGAGCCCTTTATACAATTTTGATTATTATTGGCCGCTGCGGTTAACAGGCTGTTAAGCCTATCCGCGAATTGGAAGTTGTATAAAATTCAATTACTTGTAAGAAACGAAGAACAGGGGCGTTGCCTGCGGCGCGGATGAAGCGTGCGTTTGGTAAACCCGATCTGAACAGAAAACCTCCAATCCTTCGCTTTTCGCGAGGAGATTCGGATGAAACGACCTTTCCAGCATCACGGTGAAACGCTGAACGGCCCCCTGGCCCATGGGTTCGCCGTGATACCCGATGATGTGAACCCCCTGCCGGTCACCACGCGTGCCGTCCATCTGGGCGGCGGGGGCGACCTGAAAGTCACCTTCGTGTCGGGGGACGAGGTGACGTTGCAGAACCTTGCCTCCGGCTGGCATCCGCTTCGGCTGTCGAAGGTCTGGCAGACCGGCACGACCGCCGCCGCGATCGTCGGAGGCTGGTGATGATCGGCGTCGGCACGGCTTTGGCAGAGATCATCGTGCTGCGACCGCCCCAGTTGGTGCAGCCCCACCCCTTTACGCTCATCGTTCGAAACCTCGAAAGGTAACCCATGGCCCAGGATCCGATCCTTTCCGCTGCGCAGACCGATGCGCTGGCGCTCACCCAGTTTCTGACCGAACCGGCGGGGACAACCAACCGCAACTCCGTCGGGGTGGATATCGGCACCCTGTCGGACATCGCGGGAACGCTCGCCCCGGCGTTCGGCACCACCGCGGAAATGCTGGCGGATACGGTGCCGCGCCCGGTGGGCAGCCTTATCCATACCGCAAGCCCGCGTGCCTCTTACAAGGTGGTCGATGCGGCCCTGCCCGCCCATCTCACGACGGCGGGCGGAACTGGGCTGGTGCATCTTGAAGGTGCTTATGTCATCGCGATTGCCGGGCAGTCGAATGCCGCAGGGGTGCATGTGGATGGCCCCAACCCGGCAAGCCCGCTGGTGCGCAGCTGGGATGCCCCTGCCGGTGCCTGGGGCGGTTCGGACCGGACCGCCGCCCCCTGGACCCATTCAAATCCGGACGGCAACGGGGGGGCCAGCAACTACGCGCTGGCCCGGGCCCATGCCGTGGCCGCCACGACCGGCAGGCCCGTCTTCATCGTCTTCGACGCGCTGGGCGGCGCGCCGATTGCGGACTGGGTGGCGGAAGCGCCTGCGGATACGCGGTTTCAGGCGCTGGATGCCAAGATCACCGCCGCGCTGGCCGACCCGATGCTGCAACAGCACGGGGTGGGCGGCATCGACGAGATGATCTTTGCTCAGGGAGAGGCGGATTACCTGAGCGGGTTCGGCGCGCATCTGGACAGCCTCGTGACCCTGATGGCGAAGATACGCGGCCGGAGTTGGGCTGCCCCCGGTATGCCGTGCTTCATGATGTCACCGGCGGATGTGCATGACCGCTATCTGTGGCGGGCCGCCATGCGGCATTTCTGCGGGCGTATCGACACCGATTGCCGCTTTGTTGCGCTCAATGATCTGGAAACGGAATACAGCACCACGGGTCAGGGCGATGCCTCGCACTTCCTCGGCACCGGGGTCTGGCGGGCGGGGTACGATTACATCGCGCAGACCGCACGGGTGGAAAGCGGAACGGAGCTTTTCTGGGGGCGCGGGGTAGGCCCAGCCTCGCCCGCCGAGCCGACGGTTCTGGCGACCTTTTCGAGCCTTGTATCCGCAGACAGTTGGACAGCGACAGCCCCGCCCAATGGCCCGGCAGCCGCCGGGTCCATTTCATGGGGCAAGGCCTGTTTCGCGGATGGGAATTACACCTTCGCGCTGGGGTATGGATGCGTGACCGACAACCTGTCGAACTACGGCATCCTTGCGGGGCGGGACCTGTCATCGAACGGCGCGGCAGATTATTTCGCGGGGTTCGGTTTCCAGAACGACATGGCGGCGCGCTATACGCTCGCGGCGGGGCGCGGGCATGTGTTGATGGCGGAGGGGGGCACGGCGATCGGCCTCTTTTCGGAGTACACGGGGGCGGAGGCCGATGCCCCCCTGTTGCAGGTCGGTAATGGCAGTAGCAGCTCGAACCGGGGCAACGCCTTTTGCGTGCGTCAAAGCGGTACGGTGGAGACCAAGGGCATCCCGGTTCATGCGGACAATGCGGCGGCACTGATGGCGGGCCTGCCCGTCGGGAGCTGGTTTCATCAGGGAGACGGCATCCTGCGGGTGGTCATCTGAAAGCCATCGAGCACCGCACGGGTACGGGCAAGGCAGGTGTCCAGATCGAAAAGGGCGCGACAACGGCGGCGACCCGCTTCGCCCATCCGGGTGAGGCGCTGAGGATCGGCGAGCAGGGTGGCCAGAATGGCCGCAGTCTCGCCGATATCCAAGCGGTCGGCGCGGGGCAGCAGAAGGCCCGTTTCGCCGTGACCGACGATCTGAGCCGCATTGCCAGCGGGCGTGCACAGGACCGGCACCCCCGCCGCCTGCGCTTCGATCAGTGCGTTGGGGGAGCCTTCGAGGCGGGGCAGATGCATCAGCAGGGCGGACCGGGCAAGTGCTGCCGGAACATCGCGGCAGAGCCCGGGAAGGAAAATGCGGGTCGCGAGGCCGAGGTCGCGGACCCTTTGCAGATTGCGGGCGTGATCGCTGCCCTGCCCGAGCACCACGAACCTTACATCGTCCCGGTCACGAAGGAGGCGCGCGGCGACTTCGATCCAGTCCCGGGCGCGTTTGTTGCGGTCATGCCTGAAGATGCCCAGAACCGTGAGGTGGCAGGCGGGGCTGGCCCGGTGGATGCCGCGCCAATAGGAGGGCGCTTTGGGGGAGATGGAGGCAACCGGCGGTACCGCGTTGTGGATGACCGCGACCGCGTCCCGGCGCAGGCCCAGCCAGTCTTCGTAGGCGCGCGCACCCGGCGTGCTGTTGGCGGTCAGCCGCACCCGGTTCAGCCCTGCGAGAACGGGAAAGGCGCTTGCCATATGCGGGCGCAACAACTCGGGCCGCTGGACGGGTGGCATACCGCGGAAGGAGGCCACGATACGCGGCACCCCGGCCAGAAGCGCGCCAAGCGCGCCCGCCAGCACAGCACCATCCTGCCAGAGATAAACCGCGGCGGGGCGCGTGTGGCGGTAGTGCCCGGCGAGGCGCAGCGCGTCTGACTGCAGCGTTTGGGGGAGCAGATCGACCAGTTGTCTGACGCGCATCGGCAGGACGACAGTGGCGGGGAGTTCGCCCAGTCGGTAGATCGGCACCCCTGCCCGGATCAGGTCGGGCGCGAAGAAATCCGTCTCCCCCCCGGGGTCCGCGCGGCGCAGGATGACGTCTACCGGCCTGTCGCCGAACAACCCGCAGGCGATGCGGGTCATCTGCCGTTCCGCCCCGCCGGGGCCGAGCGTGCCGGAGAGAAAGCTGACCCGGGCTTTCGCCCAATCTGCGGGAAGCGGCGGGCAGAGGCGCGCCAAGGCACGGATTACATGCGGAACCGCATCGGCTTCGGGATCCGGCGTGAGGGTGGAGAGAAGGGCAGCCTTGCGCCCGAGATCCTGCAGGAAGGCAGGATCGAACTGGACCTGTTCGGCGGGAATGCCCCTGAGAACCCGCAAGGCGCTGACATAGCGGGCACGTGCATGGAGGTGATGGACATAGGCGTTCCGCAATTCCGGCGCGTCGGGGTTGCGGGAAAGACAACCTGTCACGATGCTGTCCAGTGCGGATTCGGCATGTAATTCGGCCAGCCCGTGAAGCATCATGAGTGCCGAAGCGGGGTTTTCAGTGGCATCGGGATAAAGGCGCGACAGCAGCGCCCGCCCTTCGGCCATGCGCCGGTCCCGCCGATACCAGCGCAGGGTCATCCGGCAGGCGGTGACATCCCGTGGATGACGTATCAGCGCCGCCCGCCAGATCCTGCGCATCGCTGTCGGGCGATGCTGACGCTCTGCCGCCAATGCACGCAGGACGGCGACCGGGGGCGCAGCGGTAGACACTTCACCCGGGAAGGTGGCCAGATGCTGGAACTGGGGGGTCCGGGGACCGATCACTAGGCGGTGTCCTCCACCATGCGGGCGGTTTCGAGCACCGCTGCGGCCATGGCGGCATCCTCCACCTCGATAAGGCGCCCGCCGTGGAGGGCGAAATGCCTGTCACACCATTTGCCCATCTGGGTCACGTTGCGCGTAATGAAGACCAGCCCCGCTTCCGCGAGGCGCCGTTCCAGCATCGCATCGGAGCGCGCGCGCTGCGGGCCTTCGCCAAAGCCGATGGTTTCATCCGCGATGTACCAGTCGCAGCGCTGGCTCAGG
>NZ_LWGH01000618.1:0-1314 GCF_001635395.1 Sulfitobacter sp. HI0129
GATGAACCCCTGTCCGCCGCGACGCTCAACGCCGGTTCCGTGCAACTGCGGGCCCTTCGCGGGTTGCGGGTGCAAGCGACCTGGGGCGGGGTCACGCTTCGCGCAGAAGGCGATCTGACATTCGATTTCCCTGGCAGGCCCGAAGGCACCCTGACCGCCCGGGTAAACGACTGGCGGCCGGTTCTTTCACTTGCGACCGATGCGGGGTTGCTGGCCCCCGACATGCGGGCGCAGGCGGAAACGATCCTGACCGCGCTGGGGCGCATGAACGGCGACGAGAACACGCTCGAACTGCCGCTGCGCTTTGGTGACGGGCAGATGTGGCTGGGGGGCATGGCGCTCGGCCCGGCCCCCGCGATACCGATCCGCTAGGACGGGGTCAGCGGCAGTAGCTGCCGTTGCGGTGACGCGCGGTATCGAAATGAAAATGATCGAGGTGATATCTGTCCGCATCGGGGCCAAGCACGGTGCCGAAGGGGCCGCAGGCCCCGCGATGCAGCAAACGCATCGCATTGCGGGTACCGCCTGCATCCCAGCCGTTCAGCACCGAAATGGTACGGCCATCGGCAAGATGAAAGGCTGAAATGTCGATGGCGCGACCCTTGCCATGCTCCGAGATTTTGGCCCCGGGCTGATTGTTGCGCGTCCGGCAGGAGTAGTGCGCGGCCACCCCCAAGGCTGCAAGACCTCCGCCGCTGTTGGCCAGCGCAGGCTTTGCCGTGCTCACGAGCCAGTCCTTCAGCGATTTCGCGGTCCGGCAGTCCATCACCGCCGTCTCACTGAGCGTTACCCCCGCGACGGAGCGCAGCCGGACCGCATCCGCGATGCCGCAGCCGTTGATCGCGCCCGAGACTGCGCCGATCCGTTCCCCCTGAAGGGCGACATCCCCGCAGACCGCGCCCCGCGCCAGCAGCTTCTGACGTTCGCGAGCGGCTTTTTCGGCTTTGGAAGAGCGCAGGAATGGCCGCAACGAAAAGCCGATGCCCCCGCCCTGCCGGTCAGCGCGACCGTTGGCGCCCGGTTCGGCATCCCTGCCCTGTACCTGGATGACCGGGGCGGACGTTTGCGGCGCAGGCACCGGCGCCGTGGTTGCCATGCGCAGCGCCATGACCGGCCTTGCGGATGTTTCGGGCGCCGCCACGGCGGCCTGGCCCAGCACGACGAGCGCGAGTGCGAGACGCTTCATTTACGACCCGCGCGCCCGAAATCGGGTGCGGCGGTATCCTGCCCGGCTTCGATGATGCCACGACGGATCGCGCGGNNACNNNNGNAGTNNTNGAACAGANGNTCCNCGTCGCCCTGACGGATGGCGCG
>NZ_LWGH01000619.1:0-2981 GCF_001635395.1 Sulfitobacter sp. HI0129
GCGTTCATCGCCGTCTGGGCCGCGCCCAGCGAACAGGCCGAGATATTGAGCCGCCCGCCATCGAGCCCCATCATCGCGTATTTGAATCCCTTGCCCTCTTCGCCCACGAGGTTCCCGGCGGGGATCACGCAGTCGTCGAATTGCACCTGTGCGGTGGGTTGGCTGCGCCAGCCCATTTTGTCCTCGAGGCCGCCAAAGCTCAGCCCTTCGGTGCCGTCCTCGACATAGACGCAGGATACCCCCGCCGCGCCACCGTCGGAGGTACGGACCATGGCGACATAGGCATCCGAATAGCCGCCGCCCGAGATGAAGGCCTTGGTCCCGTTCAGGCGGTATCCGTCGTTGGTGCGTTCGCATTTCGTCTTGAGTGCTGCGGCGTCCGAGCCCGACCCGGGTTCGGTCAGGCAATAGGACAGCACCGTTTCCATCGACAGCACGCCCGGCATGATCCGCTCTTTCAACGCGTCATCGGCGAAGGAATCGAGCATCTTGGCGCACATGTTATGGATCGACAGGAAGGCGGCAACCGAAGGGCAGGCCATCGACAGCGCCTCGAAGACCAGCGTCGCGTCGAGCCGGCTCAGCCCCGAGCCGCCCGCGTCCTCCGACACGTAAAGCCCGCCGAACCCCAGTTCGGCAATGCGCGGCCAGAGATCCTTGGGTATGGTGCCTTCGGCTTCCCACTGGCGGGCATATGGCGCGATATGTTCCTGCCCGAAGGCATGGGCCATGTCGAAGATTGCGGTCTGTTCCTCGGTCAATGCGAAATCCATCGCGGTCCTCTCCCTTGGTCGCTCCGCTCTAATTGAACGGTTGTTAAATTTGTAACAGCGGCCCTCCCGCGGGACAAGCTGTCAGAGGTCGGCGTGAAACTCCTCGATCAGGTGGCGCACGATGGCGGGGCCACGGTCATCTTCGGGCGCGCGGGCGGCGACGGCGCGCTGGCGGCTGGCGCTGGTGCCATTTGCTATGACATCGCGCAGCGCACAGATCTCATCCAGACACCCCAGCGCCTCTGCGTCTTCGGCCAGCAGCGATACGAGTTCATCGAACAATTCGTCAAAAGGCCTGAGCGCCCGCTCGCCGAAATCGATCAGCCCTTCGGTCACGCCATAGCGCTGCGCCCGCCAGCGGTTTTCCGAGATCAGGAACCGGTCATATTCGCGCCAGCGCAGGTTGCGGTCGCGCAGCCGCATCAGCATGCGCATGATCGCCTGCGTCAGCGCAGCCAGCCCCAACGTATGTTCCAGCCGGGGCTGGGTGTCGCAGATCCGGCTTTCCAGTGTGGGGAACTGATGCGAGGGGCGCAGGTCCCACCAGATCTTGGAGGTGTCCTCGATCACGCCGAGGTCGATCAGGGTGCCGGCGGTGCGCTGATATTCCGCCCAACTGTCGAAGCGCGGCGGCAGGCCGGTGCGCGGCATGTTGTCGAAGATCGACAGTCGGTAGGAGGCCAGCCCGGTATCGTCCCCCTGCCAATAGGGGGAGGAGGTGGACAGCGCCAGCAGATGCGGCAGGAAGTACGAAAACTGCGGCATCAGATCGACGCGCAGGGCTTCGTCCTCCACCCCGACATGCACGTGCATCCCGCAGATCAACATGCGCCGTGCCACGAGCGCCAGTTCCGATTCCAGCGACTCGTAGCGTTCCTTGTCGGTGGTGTCCTGCTGCTTCCAGTCCGAAAACGGATGGCAGGAGGCGGAGATCGGCACGAGGTTGAAGCGTCCTGCCACCTCGGACACGGTGCTGCGCAACCGGCGGAGTTCTTCCCGTGCCGAGGCGACATCGCCGCAGACCTGCGTGCCGATCTCGATCTGGCACTGCATGAATTCCGGGCTCACCTGATCTTCGAGCGCGTGTTTGCAGGCGTCCATCAGCGCGTCGGGCGCGGCACAGAGCGCCAGCGAATCCTTGTCCACCAACAGGTATTCTTCTTCGATGCCTATGGTGAATTCAGATTGCATGGCGGGGCCTCCGGGGTCGGGGCCCCGCCGGTCTTGCTTGGACGGGCGGCGGGGCCGGTTCAGGTCATTCCATCACGGGGATGGAAAATTCGCCGCCTTCCTTGATGCCGCTGGGCCACCGGGCCGTCACGGTCTTGGTGCGGGTGTAGAATTTGAACGCATCCGGGCCGTGCTGGTTCAGATCGCCGAAGACCGATTTTTTCCAGCCGCCGAAGGTGTGGTAGGCCAGCGGCACCGGGATCGGCACGTTGATGCCCACCATCCCGATGTTGATGCGGTTGGCAAAGTCACGGGCGGCGTCGCCGTCGCGGGTGAAGATCGCGGTGCCGTTGCCGTATTCATGGTCCATCGCGAGGCCGAGCGCCTCTTCATAGGTCTTGGCACGCACGCAGGTCAGCACGGGGCCGAAGATTTCCTGCGTGTAGATGTCCATGTCCTTGGTGGCGCGGTCAAAGAGGTGCGGGCCGATGAAATAGCCGTCCTCGTAGCCCTGAAGCTTGAAGTCGCGTCCGTCGACGACCAGTTCGGCGCCCTGATCGATGCCCGTCTGCACAAGCCGTTCGATATTGGCCTTGGCCGCCGCGGTCACGACGGGGCCGTAATCCACATCATTGCCGGCGGTGTAGGGCCCGACCTTCAGCTTTTCGATCCGCGGGACCAGCTTTTCGATGAGCCGGTCGGCGGTTTCCTCACCGACCGGGACGGCGACCGAGATCGCCATGCAGCGTTCGCCTGCAGCACCATAGCCCGCGCCCACCAGCGCGTCGGCGGCCTGATCCATGTCGGCGTCGGGCATGACGATCATGTGGTTCTTGGCGCCGCCGAAGCACTGCACGCGTTTGCCGTTGGCGCAGCCCGTCGCATAGATGTATTCGGCAATCGGGGTGGAGCCGACGAAGCCGATGGACTGGATGACATCGTCGTGCAGGATCGCGTCGACGGCTTCCTTGTCGCCGTTGACCACCTGCAGGATGCCCTTGGGCAGGCCCGCTTCCTCGGCCAGTTCGGCCAGCATCA
>NZ_LWGH01000620.1:0-16410 GCF_001635395.1 Sulfitobacter sp. HI0129
GAAACCGATGTGACCGCCGCGATCTGGGGCGGGTCGGTCGAGGTCGGAGCAAATGACGAAGGAGAAGACGAATGATCAATCGCAGACAACTCCTGGGCGCCGGCCTGACAGCAGGGGCAGGGGCCGTTCTGGCCAATGCGGGCGCCGCCGCCACCCGCTTTCGCGACCTGCCCGAGGCCGCCTTTACCGACAGCCCATACACGCAGGTGCCGGCCCGACCCACCGATCGGTTCGAATACAACCCCGTGGTCACCCTGAACGGCTGGTCGCTTCCCTACCGGATGAACGGAGACGTGAAGGAATTTCACCTCGTGGCGGAGCCGGTGGAACGGATCATGGCCGACGGCATGATGACCCGTCTCTGGGGCTATAACGGCCAGTCCACGGGCCCCACCATCGAGGCTGTCGAGGGGGAGCGGGTGCGGATCTACGTCACCAACAGGCTGCCCGAGCATACCTCCGTCCATTGGCACGGGCTGATCCTGCCTTCGGGCATGGACGGTGTCGGCGGGCTCAGCCATCCCGGGATCCCGCCGGGGAAGACTTTCGTCTACGAGTTCGACCTCGTGAAGTCGGGCACCTTCATGTACCACCCCCACGCTGACGAAATGGTTCAGATGGCGATGGGCATGATGGGGCTTTTCATCGTGCACCCGCGCGACCCCGCCTTCATGCCGGTGGACCGGGATTTTGCCTTCCTGCTCGCCTCTTACGACATTGATCCCGGCACCTACCTGCCACGGATCATGGAGATGACGGACTTCAATCTCTGGACGTGGAACAGCCGGGTCTTTCCGGATATCGACCCGCTGGTGGTGAACAAGGGGGACCGGGTGCGCGTGCGCTGCGGCAACCTGACGATGACGAACCACCCGATCCACATGCATGGCTACGATTTCGAGGTGACCTGCACTGACGGCGGCTGGGTTCCGAAAAGCGCCCGCTGGCCCGAGGTATCGATCGACATCCCCGTGGGGGCCATGCGCGCCTATGAGTTCGATGCGATCCACGAAGGCGACTGGGCTATCCACTGCCACAAGTCACACCACACCATGAACGCCATGGGCCACGACATTCCGACGTTCATCGGCGCGAACAAGCGCAAGGTGGCCGAAAAGATCCGCCGCGAGCAGCCCGGTTACATGCCGATGGGCACGTCGGGCATGGCGGACATGGGCGAAATGTCCATGGAAATTCCGGGCAACACCATCCCGATGATGGCGGGCTGGGGGCCCTATGGCCCGCTCGAGATGGGGGGCATGTTTTCGGTCGTGAAGGTGCGTGAAGGCATCGACCGCGACGATTACTCCGATCCGGGCTGGTACGAAAACCCCCCGGGAACCCAGGCCTACGAATGGACGGGCGAATTGCCCGAAGTCGCCAGCAATACCACTCCCAAGACGATCCTGACGCCGCGTGGCGGGGGTCACTCGGGGATGGGCCATTGAGCACCAAAAGGAGAACGCTCATGAAGTCACTCGTTTCGTCCCTTGCATTCCTGCTCGTGCCGGTCGTGGCACTGGCCGGCGGCACCCATTCGGGCGGGGACAATCACAACGAGACAATGGCCATCGGCAAACCCGCCGAGGCCACACCCGACCGGACGATCCAGGTCGTGATGAAAGAGGACCACGAAGGCGAGAAACTCTATTTTTTCGAGCCGGAAGAGTTGAGCTTTGCAGCCGGCGAAACCGTGCTGCTGCGCATCGTCAATGAAGGCGAGGAAGAGCACGAATTCGTCATGGATACGGTGGCGGCCAACGCCGAGCACCGGGAACTGATGGCGAAGTTCCCGGAGATGGAGCACGACGACCCCAATTCCGTTCGCCTTCAGCCGGGGCAGGAAGCCGAAATTTCCTGGACCTTCAGCGAAGCGGGCACTTTCGAATTCGCCTGCCTTCTGCCCGGCCATTACGAGAGCGGCATGTATGGCCCTCTCGTCGTCAACTAAGTGTAACCCAAGGAGAACCTGAGAATGAAACTGCTTTCTATCGCAACCGCCCTGATCGTCACCGCCGGCGCAGCCCTTGCCAGCGGTGACCACCCGATGTCCACCGGTACGGTGACCAAGATCGACTCCCAGTGGAACAAGCTGACAATCGATCACGGTCCGCTGGAGAACCTCGACATGCCCGCCATGAAGATGGTCTTCAACCTGGCGGATCCGGCCATGCTCGAAGGACTGGCCGAAGGCACGGCGGTGCGCTTCGTCGCGGATCGTGTGAAGGGCAAGCTGACCGTTACCGAGATCGAGAAGAACTAATTCTCTGAAAGACTTCCGGGGCCGTATCGCCTGCACGACCTGAAGGCAGCTCCGGCCCCGGAGGCAGATCCATGTTTTCCCAGTTCCACGAATTTACCCACCGTATCAGGCAGATGACCGGTTTCGAAGCAGGCGATCAAATTCCTGAATGGCTGCATCTTGCGCTCCATGTCGTTCTGGTGATTGCGCCGCTCGCAACGGTAGCCATATCGATCATCCTGTTATTTCAGCTCTTGAAGCGGCACCTGCGCGAAGGCGTGTTCAGGGCAGGGGAGACCCGTCGCTGGTTCATGCAATCGCCCGTGCTGGGACTGCGTTGGCAGGAGCAGGCCGTTCTTGTGGCACTGGGGCTTCTGGCCCAACCAGTGCTCTATGCGAGCCTCGAACTGCCGAAGCGGATCGTGAACAACGCGATCGATTCCGGGCATTTCCCAATTGAACCATTCGGTATTCGGCTTGAGCAACTCGATCTGCTGATTGCTCTGGCTGTCCTATACCTTTTTACGCTCTTTCTGGGTGGGGTCATCAAATACCGTATCAACGTAAAGAAGGGCGAGATCGGAGAGCGCACTTTGCTGCGCCTTCGGCTGACGCTCTATCGGGCGTGGCGCAAGATACCGCCGGAGGACCGCAAGGCCGATATCATTCCCGTTTCGACCAATGAAATCGAACCCATCGGTGGTTTCACGGGAGAGGTACTGGCCACGCCCGTCTTTCAGGGCGGCACCCTCGTTACGGTTCTGCTGTTCATGATGATGCAGGACCCGGTCTTGGGGGCGGCGGCGCTGACACTGGTGCCGTTCCAGATGTTCCTGATCCCCTTGCTTCAGAAACGCGTCAACCTCCGCATGCGGGCCCGTATATTCGCGGTGCGCCAGTTTGGCGATACGCTGGGCGAGCAGACGACGGAAACCCCCGTGGTGGACGCCCGCGACCGGACCTGCAGCGCGATCAAGGACATGCAGACCACCCGCCTTTCGCTACAGCGGGCGAAATTCCTGCAAAAGGCTGTCAGCAATTTCCTGATGTCGCTGACCCCGTTCCTGCTCTATTCGATCGGCGGCTGGCTGGTGATCGAAGGCCGCCTGTCCCTCGGGGCGCTGGTGGCGGTCATTGTCGCCTTCAAGGATTTCTCCGCGCCATTCCGAGCGCTCCTGATGTATTACCAGAATCTTTCCGACGTGAAGCTGCGGGCCACCGAATACACGGCCTTTTTAGCCAGATGCGGGTTCAGAGAGGGCAGGGTGTGGAGCCCGCTTGCCGGCATGCAGGTCACCTACGACCCGGTAGGTGTTGCCACATGAGCAGGCTTCTCATGGGCGGTGTCCTCGCCTTCTTTGCCTTATCGTCGTACGCGGCAGTGGCGAGCGGCCTGCGGCAGGAGACCGAGGGCCTCTATGGAATTTCGATCAGCGACGTCAGCGTCGAAGCTGCACAAGCCATGGCCGACGCCAAGGTGACGATGAAGGTTCAGAACCTCTCCAGCAGCAGCGTTGTGCTGGAGGACGTCGCCTCTGACGTGTCGGAGGGAGGCGAGCTGTTCTACAAGGACAGGTTCGGCACCAACCCCGCAAGTGCCGGTTTCACCTTGCTTCAGAACGAAACCCTCGATCTGTCGAGCTCCCACCTCGGGCTGCGGTTGACCGGCCTGAAACAGAACCTCGTCGCGGGCGATCACCTGATGCTTGAACTGCGGTTCAGAAGCGGCTCCGTCACCGTTCAGGCGCATGTGGAGTAGGGCGGTTCTAACTTAACTCCGGGGCGCAGGGGTGTAGCGCCAGATGGAAGGCGCCCCGACAGGTGGATGACCGCCCGTCAGGCCATCACGTCACTTCCGTTTCGCGCTCACGTGCCAGTTTACGGTCATTTCGGCCACCGTCTCACCAGCTTCGTCGCGGATGGTGACAGTGACGTCGAAGGCGACTTTGCCGGCGTCACGCAGGGTTTCGAGCAGGTCGGCCCCGGGGCGGGAGGTTTGGCCCGAAGCGGTCAACTTCCCCTTCGCGATCCGGGTAAAGGCGATCTGCGCGTTCGCCGCGACGGGGCGCATGTCCATGATCACCGGGGCCAGCGCGCCCGCAACCGCCGCGCCGGAGGCCGCTTCGCCCAGCGTGAACATCGCACCCGCGTGCTGCGTGGCAATATGGTTGGAGGTCTCTTCGCGTTGTTCCAGTTCTGCCTCGGCCTCACCGTCGGCAACTTTGGTCAGTACCACGCCCACGTGATTGGCAAAGGGGATTGCAGTGCTCAGGTGGTGTTTGATCATGTCATAGGGGGTCATCGCGCGCTCCGCTGATAGGTCTGGCGCATATTCTGGCAAAGGCGTTCCGGGCGGGCAATCCTGTCGCCGGGTCACCGTGAAGGGTGCCGGTGGGTCATCCGCCGCTCAGCGGCCGATCACGATGTCCGCCTGCAAGCCGCCAAGCCGTTCCGATCGGCCCAGCCGCAGGACGCCACCGTGGGCGCGTGCGATATCGGTGGCAATTGCGAGGCCGAGGCCCACACCCCCGCCGCGGTCCTGATTCCGCGCGGGATCGAGGCGGCTGAATGGGCGGATGGCCTCGCTCCGCCGGTCTTCGGGGATGCCGGGGCCGTCATCTTCGACCCTGACGCGCAGCGTACGCGCGGTAAGCAGTACCGAAACCTCCGCCCGTGAACCATAGCGCACGGCGTTCGATAGCAGGTTGTCCACCGCCCGGCGAAAGGCGGTCTCCCGCAATTTGACCTTTCCGCTGCCCTCGCCCTCGGCAGGACGCAACGTCACATCTCGCCCGGCCCGCTGTGCATCGCCCACGATCCGCTGGACCAGTGCATGGGGGTCGATCGGTTCGGGCTCCCCCTCGGAGGTACCCTTGGCGAAGTCGAGGAACTCATCCAGCATCCGCTGCATATCGTCCACGTCTTCGCGCAGGGGGGCTGCGTCCTCCTCGTCCAGCATCGACAGGCCGAGCCGCATCCGGGTGAGAGGGGTGCGCAGGTCATGGCTGACACCCGACAGCATCAGCGTACGCTGTTCGATCTGCCGCTCAATGCGGTTGCGCATGTCGACAAAGGCGTTGCCGGCGGCACGGACCTCTACGGCGCCGGCCGGGGAAAACGGCTCATGCCGGCCCCGGCCGAAGGCTTCCGCAGCACGCGCCAAACGCTTGATCGGGCGTAATTGATTGCGCAGATAAAGCGACGCGATGATCGTTATTATGACGCCGAAAAATAGTGTGTATACAAACATTTGGTGCGGGTTGGCAGCCGAGATGCGCCGCCTGTCGAAACCGAGCGCAAGGTTGCGCCCCTCGTGGCGCAGGTAGACCGTGACCCTGCCGTTTTCCCCCAGATCGACACTGCGAAAACCCGGCAGGTTCGCTTCGAGCCGCGCCGCAAAAACCCGGCCAGAATAATCATACCAGACCCAGATGTGATCGCGGGGCACGGCCCCTTCGGGAACCTCCGCCACGCTCATCGAAAGCGTATCCGTCACCTGCGCGAAGACCGCGTCCTGAGCCGCCGGAATATCCCCCGGCTCCAGCGTAGAGAGAACCAGCGCGATTTCCCGCAAAACGGTAGCGGTCATCTGCGAAGTAACACCTTCGAAATGCCGCTGGGCAAAGATGACGGTGACGACCAGTTGCAAAAAAACAACCGGTAATAGAAGAATGAGCGCGGCGCGGCCATAAATCCCGCGTGGCATGTATCGTTTGAGCCAGTTAAAGAACATGCCATAAGTTTAGCCACGCAACCAATACTGCGAAAGGCCCGAAGATGCAGATGCCTGACGACTTTCACCCCGCGCCCGGCGTACCCGAAACACTGGAACCGGGGCTGCGGCGCATCGTGGCCAACAATCCCTCTCCCATGACCTACCGGGGCACGAATACCTATCTGGTGGGGGAGAAGGGCCTTGCCGTGATCGATCCCGGCCCGGCGAGTGACAGCCATCTTGCCGCAATTCTGGATGCCGTTCAGCCGGGCCAGAAGATCACCCATATCGTCGTGACCCATAGCCATACCGACCATTCGCCCCTGTCCCGCGCGCTCTCTGCGGAAACGGGCGCGCCGGTGCTTGCATACGGTTCGGCCACCGCCGGCAGATCCGCAGTGATGGAGGCTTTGGCCACGAACAGCCAGATCGCGGGCGGGGAGGGTATCGATGCCGAATTCGTCCCCGACATCACTGTTTCTGATCGCGAAACGATCTGGGGCGATGGATGGTCGCTCAAGGCGCTGCATACGCCGGGCCACATCGGCAACCACCTGTGCTTCGCCTGGAATGATGCCTGCTTTACCGCCGATACGGTCATGGCATGGTCCACCTCGCTCGTATCGCCCCCGGATGGTGACCTCACGGATTTCATGGCCTCCTGCCGCAGATTGCAGGAGCACAGCTGGCGCATCTTCTATCCCGGCCACGGCCCGGCGGTAACCGAGCCCGCGAAGCGGTTGAAATGGTTGATTCAACATCGCCAGAGCCGGGAGGGGGAGATCTTGGGGAAACTTTCCCAGTCCCCGGCCACCGCGCGCGAACTCGCCGCCGCCATCTACGTGGATACACCGCCCGCCCTTCTGGGCGCAGCCACGCGTAATGTGTTGGCGCATCTTATTGATCTGGCAGGGCAAAACAAGGTTGTGATCCGGGGAAACCTGACGGCCGACACGACCTTCGAACGCAGGTGACGCGCTGGTTCAAGGAAATCCGGAAACCGGGCAAAAACCCTCTGGACGCGCCAAAACCCCCCTGCTATATCGCCCAGACCGTTCCGGCGTAGCTCAGCGGTAGAGCAGTTGACTGTTAATCAATTGGTCGTAGGTTCGATCCCTACCGCCGGAGCCAACCTCACCTGAAGTGGTTGGAAACAAACGAAAAAGCGCTCCCTCGGGGGCGCTTTTCGCGTTTCGGACACCGGTTTTGACACTCCGCCTTACACACTCCGGACACACCGGAGTCACAAGGAGTCAGACCCGGTGCCGCACACCCGTTCCAAGCACGCCCAAATTCCCCATCTCGAACTGCGTCCCCAAGGCTATGTCTGGCGGCGCCGTCTCCCCCGCGCGGTTCTCGAATCGGCTCACATCCCTGGATTGTGCCAGCGGCCCGAATTTCGCCCTATCAGAATCAAACCAACGCCAAACCATCGGATTCTCCGCAGCGGGTCAGGCCGTTCCGACCCCGCGCTAAGAACGCAAGCGCGAAATTTGGGGATTCAAACCCCAATTGCGGGAATCCCCATATGTCTTTCCCTGAAAACACATGCCTTTTCGGTGGCCGCGGAGCTTGCACGCAGGCTCAGCACCCTCAGCGATCAAGTCTTTCTCTACGCCACCGCCACCATGAACCTCTTGCCGGAAACCACCAAGGATATCCTGACCACGCTCGCGCGCTTCGAAATCGAGGCGACCGATCGCGAGCGTGCGCTGGGCGATCCGCGGTCCCCGCAGCTCGCACAGGCGGCGCTGGAACGGGAAGCGGCCCGGCAAGCAGTCTTGCGGCAAGCATTCTTCGAACGGGACTATGCGGTGGCGCAGGAGCCTCTACGGCATGTCGCGGCACATCTCGGCATCAAGCTTCCGGAAGCCGGCTGCGAGGATGCACGGATCCTGGCCTATGAGGCCACGCGCGTGATGCTGGACAACAGCGAGGAGAAGGCCCGGCGGGACCGGGGCATCTTTCCCGGCCCCAGCCCCTACTTCGCCCGCGCGATCGCCGAGGAAACATCCTTGGGCATTCCCGCCCAACCAACCGTCTCGGCCATCGCCGAGCCCCTCATCGACAAGGAAGATGCCATGAAACTATTCCCTCCCTCCCGGTTTGCCGCGCGTGATCACGCAACCAAGCCTCCCTCCGCGCCAGATGAAGCTTCGGACCAGCCAGTCAGCAGCAAGGAAGAGGATCTGCATGAACTGCTCAGAAGTCGGGGTGTGCTGCAGTCCTGCACTCCCGAGATCCTCGCGATCCTGGAAAAGCGAGAAGCCATGACCGTCGATGAAGGATTTATGGTCTATCTGGCCCTTAAAGGCGCCGGTTTTGGGGAGGAATGGCAAAAGCATCAGAAGCCAGACGCGGCGGTCGGAGAGGCCTGGGCACGATCATCCTTACCCGGGCTCACGACTGCCTCCAAGTTTTGGGGGCAGGAGATGGGCACTTGCGAAATCTCAAGAGTGTCATCGGAGTTGATTGAAGCGACGATCAAGCTCATCCGCGAAACCATCGCTCGTCATGGGAAAGGGCCAAAGAACACGGCCGCAACCTACCGGGCGTTGGCCGCCAGAGTAGAAGCCCGAGAAGCCGTAGCGATGGACCGGGCCGAACGGGGGTTGCGGCGGCAGGGCTGCACAAATGAAGCCATGATCCGCGACGCGCGCCTCGCGGAGATGGAGCCACGGATGCGCGTGGAAACTTTCCTGAAACATGTGCGCTCTGCGAACCGTGTTGGCTCGATGTTGAAGGACCTCGGGGTGATCGACGACAACCCTTTCAGGATTTGCACGTTCTCCTCGCGAGAGGAGGAAGCTCTGAAAAAGACCGAACAGAACATCGCGCGGGAACCCTGGGATGACCGGCTCGACGAGCTGCTGGCGACCCCAGTATTCCAAGGCAAGGCCCAGGACGAGGCGGATCCCCTGTTTTGGATGCCTCTGATGGGCCTCCTGATGGGCACGCGGATGGAAGAAGCCGCCCAGGCGGGACCGGGTGATGTTCAGTCCGATGAAGGGATCGCTTACCTGATCGTCCGCCAGGCCCTGGGGGATAGCGTCAAGTCAGCGAACGCGACCCGCAAGATCCCGGTGCATCCGGTCCTGGTCGAGCTCGGCTTCCTGGAGTTCGTGAAACACGCCAGGAAGAGGGGGGATCGCCGCCTGTTCCCGTCTCTCACCCGCGGCGCGAACAAGAGGACGTATTCCGAGAAATTCACCAAGGCCTTCGGCTATTACCGTCGCTCCAATGATGTCTACTGGCACGGCCTTGATTTCCATGCCCTGCGCACCACATTCCACCACCGCCTGATGAACGCGGCCTGTCCGGGGGCGCACCGGCGCAAGCTGATGGGCCACGAGCCTCTCGATGAAGGCGAGCGCGCCTACGCCCAGAAGGGGATCAGCATCGCGAGCCTCTTCGAGCAGGTGAAGAAGATCCCGTTTGATGCAACCCGGGTGCAGAGCCCGATACCCGGGTTTCCGGAACGGCCACAGGAAGCCCAAGGGTTGCGCCTGGTGCAGGGGAGCAAGGCATGACGCGGAACGCGCCAAAATCAAAGTCGATGAACGAGTATCGCGCTCCCGGACCTACCGGGAGCGCGCATTCGTGCCCTCTCGAGGTGACCCGGAAAGACGGCTCCGTGACGGCCACCGGTCTCGCCGATCCGCGGTCCTCCAAGCCCACCCACGTCGCTGTCAACTTCGATGGCGCGTCGCTTTCAGTCGCGGCCACTTCTCATTCCAACTGGCAGCAACCGGTCAAAGGCGCCATCTCGCTTCCGCTCGATTTGAGAGATCCGTCTGCCATCTTTCCCATTCTTGAGGGAAAGAAGCCCTGGCAAGCCTGGCCTGAGATCGAAACGCTGGTGCGCCAGGCCCTTGCCGACCTTCAGATCTCCCGCCGCATGGCGATTGTCTTCGATCGGCACCTGCTTGTTCTGAGGGCAGTCAGCAATGGTCCCGAGACGTCGAAAATGCTGAGAGACCTCGGTTCGAACAAAGCTGGCCAGAAGGCGCTCTTCATGCAGGAAGGCGTTGGGTTGGACATGAAGAAAGATGAATGCATGAGCCAGATGCGTAGCATTCTCGATACACGCTCAACCGACCCTCGCATCCTATCCGCCTTTGCCAATGCCCTGCGATACTATCAGGAGCTCGCGAGCGAAAAGCGGAGGCGTGAAAGCCTGACGGAGTGCGAGAGAGCTGATGAGCATCTTCGCCGGCTTGAAGAAGCGCAGCGCAGTCGCCAGCGGATGAAAGGCGCAGAAGCGCGCAGGACGTAGCCGCTCAGAAATCGCATGCCCTGACCATCGATGCTGCCCCGAAGATCCTCGGATTGAGCAAGGGACGGCAGCTGTTAGGCCACAACTGCCGCCGCTTGAGCATACTCTTACTTAACAGCTATACCTCAGCGCTTCTGCAATCGTCGCGACCCCCTCTTCTTGAGTGATGCAGCACATCGCATTTGCAATGCTCGCCGCCGCCTCCGGAACCACACAGGCCTCCTTGATCATCTCGAGCTGATCTTCGTCAAAATCCCAGATGCCAAAGCATGCCGGGAGGTCTTCGGTCTCCTCATCACTATCTGCCCATTCGATCAGCTCGTATGTGAAATCTTCTGCCGTCTTCGTTTCTTCGTAAGTCATATCCGTCTCCATTCTTGTGATCAGGAGATCGGACCGTTTGCCGAAGACGGAAACGATTTTTCGCATTTTTTTGCATCTCGTTACGATGTAGCAAGGACTCCTCTCGGCCCATACCGGACTTTCGTTACACCATGCGCTGCCGCAGTGCAGCGTTCAAGTTTATGAGTTCATATTCGCGGGGTGCCAACGCAAGCCCTATTGCCCAGATGACTAAAATTGAGTGCGAGGAAATGCCTCGAAACGAGCGTTCACCAACCTCAAGAATTGGCCGGCGACGCGTGAAGGCTGACGGGTTGCGGGAAGCAGCAGATCGTAGCGAAAGGGCTGGGCCGGTGACAGTGGTCGCACGACGCAGCGTCCGAGTTCGGAAAAATGTCTCGCAGTCACTGGCTCCACGATCGAAACTCCCGCGCCTGCCGCGACCATCTCGCAAATCGATGCGGACAATTGCGCTTCGGCGACAATCCGGGGGCGGGCGTCGCCAAGTGATAGAAAGGCATCTGTCTCCGACCTTGTGCCGATTTCTGCCCCAAGTGCGATAAAGGGCCGTTGATCGAAGTCCTTAGGCTCAAGCACGGTTTTTCGTTCAAGCTCATGTCCGGGCGGAAGCACAGCCAGCATCGGCCCCGTAAACAGCGGACGGCGCAGAACAGCGGGATGATCATTATCCAGAGCTGCAAAACCGAGGTCGAACTGTTGCGAACTGAGATGACGTAGCACCGCTTGGGAACTGCGGGTGCGTAGAGACACGGCGATGCCCGGTTCTTCGGCGATAAATTCGGCGATAACATCGGGAAGGAACTTCAGCGCGAGGGCCGGCATTCCGGCGATGAGCAAGCTACCTGTCCGGAAATCTCGGATATCTTCGATCACCCGTGAAATTTCTGCCATGCCGACAAAAGATCGCTCGACCTCTTCATAGAGCGCCCGGGCTTCAGGAGTGGGCACGACCTGCCGCCCCTGGCGCTCAAACATCTCGAAGCCAGCCGCATGCTCCAGATCAGCAATAAGCTTGCTGACAGAGGGCTGTGTCGTCCCAAGCACCTGCGCGGCGGAGGTGACCTTGCCGGTCTCCATCACCGCGCGGAAGGCTTCAATTTGTCGGTGTGTGAGCCGGCCGATCATGGTGATATATAACCTCAGAGAATGAATGACGAAAATATTACGATTATTCTTATGTGATCAACCCTGCGATTTTGGACTCGGAGGAATCACATGCAGCATTGCGACCCTGAAATCACGATCGTCGGCGGCGGCCTTGTCGGCCTATCTGTCGCGCTCGGTCTGCTTTCGGCTGGAAGGCGAGTGCGGGTGCTGGACGGTGCTGACGGGGACGCGCGGGCTTCACAGGGGAACTTCGGGCTTATCTGGGGACAGGGCAAGGGCTGGGATTTCGCGCCCTATGCGAACTGGACGATGGATGCGCTGGTCGCCTGGCCGAGTTTCGCACGCCAGATGAAGGAGCTTTCAGGCATTGATGTGGCTTTGGATCAGTCGGGTGGGTATGAGTTCTTTACCGATCCAGCCGAGATGGCCGGTTTTGCAGCGCAGCTTGAACAGCAAGCCGCCCATCTAAACCACCGTGCCAGCTTTGAAATTCTGACCGGAGATGACCTGCGCAGTCAATTGGGGGGCATCGGGCCGGAAGTCGTCGGAGCGAGTTTTTCGCCCCGTGACGGACATGTGAATCCGCTTCGTTTTCTTCGGGCACTCCGCTGTTCCGTGCAAGCCTTGGCCGGATGCGTGACCATGGGCGCGACCGTTTCCACGATCACGCCAGAGCCGGACGGTGGCTTCTCGCTTACGTTGGCGAATGGTCAAACCCTTGGAGCCGAAATGGTTGTGCTCTGCGCAGGTCTTGGCTCGATCGCTTTGGCCAGCGAACTTGGGTTTGAGACTCAGGTAAGGCCGCAACGTGGCGAGCTCCTGATTACCGAAAAACTTGGGGACCGGTTGCCGTTCCTTTCCAGCACCATCCGTCAGGTCGACGAAGGTGGTATCCAGATCGGCGGCACCAAGGCGGAAACAGGGATGGACGACAGCGAGAGCCTTGACGTCATGGCAAGCCTCGCGCGCCATGCTGTGACCGTGTTCCCCGCGCTCGCAGATGTGCGGGTGGTCCGGGCCTGGGGAGCGCTGCGAGTAATGTCTCCTGACGGCTACCCCGTCTATGCCAAGTCTGCCGCGCACCCTGGCGCCTTTCTTGTGACCTGTCACAGCGTTTACACGTCTTGCCTCCGAACCAGAGTTTGCCCGCTTCGGGTTCATCGCGGCCCCGCACCCGTTCGAAGACGGACGCGACAAGTTCCGAGTGAAGCCAGATCAAATCGCTCCCCTGATGAGGGAGTTCGATACGCGCGTGGCCCCGTGGGCACAGGGACAGGCTTCGCGCGACGGACTGACCCGGGCGGAGTTCATCGCGCAACTGGACCGCAACGAGGCCGTCGGCACTGTCTGCGACAAGAAGGCGAAGCTGCGCGCCAAACGGCTGGAAAAAGCCGGGAGACCGGGTCAGTCCAGTCGGCAAGACGCTCCCAGCCGCTCCGAATTGCTGCGGCAGGCCGGCTTCCTGGTCGGCAAGCATACTTGGAGCGACAAGACCCTCGCGACACGCCGGGGCTACATCGTTTCGCTGGCCAAGGCGGTCGCCTCATCTACCGAGGTCTTGCCGGATACCATCGAAGAGCTCACCGATCCGGAATTCCTCGATGTCGCTGCGGAGACCCTGAAGGAGGTCAATCAAGGCGAATACCCAAGTGCCTATGTGACCAGCGTGCTCAAAACGGCTCGAAAGATCGCCCGTGACTATCTCTGCCGCCCGCCTGAGGATCTCCGGGAGATCGATGACACGATCGCCCTTCAAAAGGTGAGTTACCAAGGTATCGCGCCCAGGAACATGGCCAAGCTGCGCCAGTTCAACGACACGCGGATACAGCAGGCCATTGATCTGAGCGCAGTGCTGCTACGTGACATCGAGGCCTCGATCCAGCGAAAGCGCCAAGCTGCGCGCAAGTCAGACGGCTCCCTTCCGAGGGCCGCCGAAGTGATCGACCCGGAGCTTGGTCGCGACATCATGGCCGCCTTGGCACATGACATCCTGCTCGCACGCGCTCCCCGAAGTGAGAACGTCGTGAAGGGGAGGCTGGACTGGGTGACCTGGCAGGATGGTCGGGCGCGTATAGTAGTGCCCGCTGCCCAGGTGAAGATGCGGAGCGCTGGCGATGCAAATCTGACCATCCAACTCGGAAAGGCCGCAAGCAAGCTGCTCAAAACCTATCTGGAGACCGTGCGCCCGGCGATACTGGCTGCTTCGCAGAAGGAGAACCCGTATCTGTTTCCCGCGCAGGGGAAAACCAATGCCGACGGCCACTACGCCGGCCTTCTCAAGCGGGTGACCGCCCGATTGCACCGAAAAGTAGGGGTCCGCATCAATCCGCACCTCTACCGCCATCTGATCGGTTGGATCTGGCTAAGGGACAGTCTGGATAACCTGCCAAAGGTCCAGCGTTTGTTGGGCCACAAGCGCCTCCAGACAACCATCGACCACTATGCGGAGCTGGACGAGACCCTAATCTCCGAAGAGTGGCTCGCGCGTCTCGATCGTCGCTCAGCGGCGTGACCAACCTCCCACCGGGCGGTCGACACGGAATTCTTCGCAAGGGTCAGACCCTCGTTGACGGCTTTGTTCATGCCGCTTTCGGAATTCATCGTCGTGGAAATGGAATAATAGGACGCGTTGTCCTTGGCGGAGGAGACCTTCAGACCGGTGGAAATGCGGTTCTGTGTCTCGCCGAGCTGCTCGTTGATGCCGCGCAATGTCGAAAGCGCGCCCATCGCCGATGTATTGGTGAGGATTGAGGACATGGTAGTTTCTCCATACTTTTCTAGTGGATTTCAAAGTCGTCGTTCTGACAACCGCAAGGTCTTGTCCGTCCTGAGGGTAGACTTCCGGCCCCGGATCAGATGATCAGGGGCCGGAAGGTAATATTTATGATCTCAATTTAATCATTAACGGAACAGGCTCAGGATGTTCTGCGGCGCCTGGTTAGCGATAGAAAGGGACTGGGTCGCGAGCTGCTGCTGAACCTGAAGCGACTGAAGGCGCGCGGCCTCCTGCTCCATGTCGGCGTCAACCATCGATCCAACCCCGGCGTCCAGCTTGTCGGTCAGCTCACTCAAGAAGTCCTGTTGAGTTTCGATAGCCTTTTCAGCGATACCGAGCTGAGTTGCGGAATTAATGACAACTTTCAGGAAGTTGTCGGCATTCTTAAGGTCGTCTTCCATCGTTACCGTTTCGGTGGTAACGTCCACGCCGCCGAAGGCCAGCGCGACGGAAGCCAAGTCTAGTTCATTCATGTTGATGGAGGTGGTCGAAAGTGTACCGTCAGAGTTGCGGGTGATGCCCGAGGTCACTGTCACCGCGGTTTCGACCGAGGCCATATTGACGCTACCGTCGGTCGGCGCGGTGTAGGCGGCGGCAGCGACGGCGGGGCCGCCAATCAGGTTTTCGCCGTTGAACGACGACTGCGCAATGGTCGTGTTCATCTGCTCGACAAGAGAATCGAGTTCCTTTTGCACTTGCGCCTTGTCGACGCCGTCGTTCTGCGAAAAGCTCAGACGATCGACGAACTTCTGGGCCAGATCCTTCATCGTCTCGGCACCCAGACGTGCGGTGGAAACGGAGTTCTTTGCCAAAGTCAGCCCCTCCCGCACAGATTTATTCATGCCGCTTTCAGAATTCATCGTGGTCGAGATCGAGAAGTAGGACGCGTTGTCCTTGGCCGAATTGACCTTCATGCCTGTGGAGATGCGGTTCTGTGTCTCGGACAGGTTGCTGTTTACGCTCCGCAGTGTGGAGAGAGCATTCATTGCGGAGCTGTTTGTGAGGATAGAAGACATGTGTAGTTCCAGTACTATTCTTAGTAATCCATGTCGTCATTCTGACAACTGCGGAATTATCCGCTTGGTTTGTGGTTTGATGCATGATTCTGTCAGGAATATGGCATCAGATGGTCTTGTCGACGGCTACTGAACCTGTAGCCATAATGTCACGTTTCATGCCGGAACGGCCATAAACGCCCGCCATTCCATGGCGTCCGCGGATATGGCGCACCTCGGCGATGATCTCGGATGTGGCGCTCTGCGCCTGCTCCAGATGCTGCGCGTCGCGCAGAATCAATCCTTTCAATGCACGCAAGCGCTCGGCTTCGACGGCCTGGGGATTCCGAGCCAGTTTCTGTTCCAGTTCCGCGCCCAGCCGGGCCTTTTCGCTTTCGTAATCGACCAGCACCGCGAAATCGCCCGCTTCAAGCGCGGCGATCTCCTTGTGCAGGATGCGTTCAAGGGCCTCGATGGTGGCCAGTGCCTCGCGCTCTGTGGTCATCTTTCGCGCCCCGTCTGATACCGCAGGATCGCCGTTTCGATCCCGTCGGCGATCCCGGTGGAGCCCTGGTCGGCAATGCTGCGTCCGATGGCGTCGGACAGGAAGCTGCGCCAAGTCTCTTCTGCATGGCCACCGCCGAAATTGCCGATCTCGACGGTCGAAAGCATCTCGTCCACCATCTGGCCGAGGAACATCGCCTCGAACTCCTTGGCCGAGTCACGGGCGGCGCTCACCTGCGTCTGTGCCTGCGTGCCGGGCACTGTACCGGCGGCGGGCCGTGTCATCGAAAGAGGGGGGATCTCCATCCGGTCGCTCCTCTATATGATCACGAGATCGGCGTGCAGCGCGCCGGCGGCCTTGATGGCCTGAAGGATCGAAATGGTCTCCGTCGCGCCGACACCGATGGCGTTCAGCCCGTCCACCAGACGCTG
>NZ_LWGH01000621.1:0-1791 GCF_001635395.1 Sulfitobacter sp. HI0129
CTGCGCAGCGCGACGGTCGGTCATGCCCGCAAAGATCTGCCGCTTTTGCCCATATCGCCACAATATGCGATTGACAGCCCGGCCAGACATCCCTAAATCCCGCCCTCACGACACCTGCCCAGGTGGCGGAATGGTAGACGCGCTAGCTTCAGGTGCTAGTACTGGCAACGGTGTGGAGGTTCGAGTCCTCTCCTGGGCACCAATTTTCGAGACAAATTTCCGCTCCCGCGACGTGTTTCGCAGCCTTTCCGCCTGACGTGCGCTCGGCTGCCCCACTTGTACGCCCTTCTTCGAACGCCATATCCCTATTCTAAGCCTGAAACGAATGTTGAGGTTGGATATGGGATATCTGAAAACGGCAGTTCTGATGGCCGCGATGACGGCGCTTTTCATGGGCGTGGGTTACCTCATCGGTGGCGCGGGCGGCACCTTGATCGCCTTCGTGGTGGCGGCCGGGATGAACGCATTCACATGGTGGAACTCGGACCGGATGGTGCTGCGCATGCACAACGCGCAGCCCGTTACGCCGGGGGATCGACTCGGGTTGCATGACATGGTTTCCCGGCTTGCCCAAAACGCGGGCATGCCGGAGCCCAAGGTCTACCTGATCGACACGCCCCAGCCCAACGCCTTCGCGACAGGCCGCAACCCCGAGAATGCCGCAGTAGCAGTAACATCCGGCCTGCTCCGGAGCCTTGACCGGGAGGAGCTGGCAGGCGTCATCGCGCATGAACTTGCGCATATCCGCAACCACGATACAGCGATCATGACCGTTACCGCCACTTTCGCCGGTGCGATCTCCATGCTTGCCAATTTCGCGTTTTTCTTCGGCGGCGCGCGGGAGCGGCTGGGGCTGATGGGGACATTGATGATGATGTTCCTTGCACCGCTCGCCGCGGCACTGGTGCAAATGGCGATCAGTCGGAACAGGGAATATGCAGCGGATAAGGCCGGTGCGGAAATCTGCGGCGAGCCGCTCTGGCTTGCCTCGGCGCTTGAGAAAATTGCAATGGGTGAGAGTCGGATCGACAATCACGCGGCAGAGCGGAACCCCGCAACTGCCCATATGTTCATCATCAATCCACTGCATGCGCACAAGCATGACAACCTGTTCGCGACCCACCCCGCCACCGAAAACCGGATCGCGGCCTTGCGTGCCATGTCAGATGAACCCACAAAAAACAGGCACTTGCGCCAACCTGTTGATAGCGCGTTGCCCAAGGTTGGGAAGCGGCAGCGGAAAGGGCCGTGGAAATGATCCCGGTGCGGAGGTGCTAATCGAGCTTTCGGCGCATTAGCCCAAGGGCGCGCGGGCATTCACTCGCGCCGATAACCGGCAGGGTATCCGCTAGCCGGCAGTCACCCCCTGAACGTGGTAGCCCTCGACCCGCGTCGCGATCAACCTGCGCAAGCGTGCCGTATCCGCGTCGGTAATCGCGTTCTGCAATTCTCGCAGCATCGAAGCCACTTCGATCTGGCTCAACATACCCTCCTGCGCCCGCAGGATTTTGGCATGGGGCGTGGGAAGGAGGCTATCGTCATCGATAAGCAACTCTTCGTAAAGCTTTTCGCCGGGCCGAAGTCCGGTGACCTTTACCTCGATATCGCCCTCCCCGGTGACGGGGTCTTTCACCTTTAGTCCGGACAGCGTGATCATGCGATGCGCGATGTCGATGATCTTCTGCGGCTCGCCCATATGGAGCACGAAAACATCACCGCCGGTAGCATATGCCCCCGCCAAGAGCACAAGACGGGCCGCTTCGGGAATGGTCATGAAAAACCGCGTCAAGT
>NZ_LWGH01000622.1:0-2896 GCF_001635395.1 Sulfitobacter sp. HI0129
GTGCACCGTGCCCCACCAGAATGTCGCCGCCCCGCGCCGCCAGATGCCCGCGAATCCATGGCTCCTTCTCCCGGGCGAAATTCATGGCCTCGGACGCAGGCAGCCCCGCGGGCAGCGTCAGCGTCACACGCCCGTCCACCTGCGAGATCCGAAGCGTGATCCGCCGCGCCCGCGCGGAACGTCGCAAGACGAGCGGAACGGGTGGATCACCGGGTAGAACGGGGTCTTTCATGGGGCGGTCAGCGTTCCTACATATGGCGCGGGGGTGGGCCAAAGCCTTTGACAGTGCCCCCCTCATATGGCACTTGCCCGGAATCATCTACACGCAACCGAAATGTCAGAAAGGGTGTTTCATGCCCAACGAAGAATGGGGAACCAAGCGCCTGTGCCCGACGACGGGCAAGCGTTTCTACGATTTGAACAAGAACCCGATCGTCAGCCCCTACACCGGTGAAGTCGTCGAGGTGGACAGTTCCAAATCCCGCATGATCGCTGCGGACCGCGAAGACGCCGTCACGGCGAAGGCCAAGAAGTCGAAGGTCGAGGAAGACGATACATTGGTCGATGACGATGATGTCGATGTCGATCTGGATGACGATATCCTCGATGATGACGACGATGACGACGATACAGTTCCGCTCGAAGACATCGCGGACGTCGCCGGGGGCGATGACGACGATTGATTTTCCGCGAAGGCGGGGCGGATTTTCCGCTTGATCCCGCCTTCGCTTGCGCCTAATTACCGGCGCATCCTACCTCGGGCCTCGGCCCGATACGGGGCCTTAGCTCAGCTGGGAGAGCGCCTGCATGGCATGCAGGAGGTCAGCGGTTCGATCCCGCTAGGCTCCACCAAATTCCCCTCCGACAGACAGACTGTGACCAGCCCCTTGGCGTTTGGCGGGCATCTCTGCGGGTGCAGGCCCGCGGTGAATTGGGTATGACGAAGCGTCGGCAAAAACAGGCGCAGCCATGAAACCTCTCACCCTCGAATCGCTTTCCGGTCTTACACAGCACGGTTTCGATACGATCATCGATGTTCGCGCCCCGCTGGAATTCGCCGAAGACCACGTGCCGGGGGCTATCAACCTGCCCGTCCTGTCCGACGAAGAGCGCGCGCGTGTCGGCACGATTTATAAAAGACAAAGCCCCTTCGACGCGCGAAAGATCGGTGGCGCGCTGGTGGCGGAGAATACCGCCCGGCACTTGAAGGGCCCCCTGTCCGGAATGGCAGGCGATTGGCAGCCCCTCGTCTATTGCTGGCGCGGTGGTCAACGATCCGGTGCATTCGCGACGATCCTCGATCAGGTCGGATGGCGGGTGCGCCTGCTGTCGGGCGGCTACCGCAGTTATCGCCGGCTGGTCGCCAAAACACTTTATGACACGGAACTGCCCCATCGCCTTATGCTGATCGGCGGCGGGACCGGAACGGCCAAAACCCGGCTCCTGAGCTTTCTGCAGGCCGAAGGCGCCCAGACCATAGACCTCGAAGAACTGGCGCAGCACCGGGGGTCGCTGTTCGGCGCACGCCCGGGCGGCCAGCCGTCTCAGAAGATGTTCGAATCGCGGCTCGCCTCTGCCTTGGACGGTCTGGATCCAGCCCGCATCACCTTCGTCGAGGCGGAAAGCAGCAAGATCGGCGAACGGCTGGTTCCCCCGATGCTCTGGACGGCAATGGGCAACGCGACGCGGATCGAACTACAGGCCCCGTTGCGCGCGCGGGCGGCCTTTCTCTGCAGTGCCTATGCCGACCTGATGGAGGATCCGGCAGCCCTTGCCGCGCTCATCGACAGGTTGCGCCCGTTCCACGCCGCAGAGGTCATCGCCGAATGGCAGGCATTGGCAGCTGCAGGGGATTGGCCCAGACTGGCAGAGGGGCTGATGTCGGCCCATTACGATCCGCGGTACACGAAACACGCGGCCCGCCTTACCTCCGGAAGCACCCCGGTCGAGCTGCCCGATCTTTCCGACGCGCGGCTGGAAAGCACCGCCCGCGAGCTGGCCGCGCGTTTCAACTGATGCGGATGGGGCCCTCGCCCTCTTCCAGCGCCCCGATTATCCAGCCGGACAACCCATCCGCTTCGAGCCGGGCAAGCGCATCCCGCGCGGCATCGGGCGCCAGCGCCGCGAGCAATCCCCCCGCCGTCTGCGGATCATGCAGCAGCGGGTCGGGCGTGCCGGAAACCGGCGCATCCGCCATATTGGCCGGCAAGAGCGCCGAGGCGACTCCCTGTGCCGAAAGCTCCCGCGCCCCGTCGTAGATCGGAATGTCCTGCCGCCTCAGCGTTGCCCGCAGCCCGGAGGCGCGGCAGATCGCCTGAACATGCCCGCAAAGGCCGAAGCCGGTCACATCCGTCATTGCATGGGCAGACGACAGGATCGCGGCTTCGCGGTGCTGGGGCCGTTCCATCGCTGACAGGGCCGCCTCTGTCACCCGGCCCGGGGCGCGCCCCTGCATGGTGGCGGCCATGATCACCCCCGATCCGATCGGACGTGTCAGCAACAACAGATCACACGGCTGCGCGCCGGCGACCGTCACGGGCGGGCCGTCGGTGGTGCCGGTCACGGCGAAGCCAATGGTCAGCTCCGCCCCCATTGTCGTATGCCCGCCGGTCAACTGCGCACCCACTTCGCGGAAAACGCCCGTCGCGGCTGCCGTGATCTCTTCCAGACTTCGGCGTTGCAAGGCATCGGACATGCGCGGCAGGACGATGCTCGCCAAGGCGATCTGGGGCGTGGCCCCCATGGCGAAGACGTCGCCCAGCGCATGGACCGCCGCGATACGGGTCATGCGGGCCGGGTCCGCCACGATGGCGCGCAGGTGATCGGTGCTGAGGACCTGAAAGCCGCCGCCGGGCAGCCGCAGAACGGTCGCATCGTCTCCCGCTCCGGTTGCCAC
>NZ_LWGH01000623.1:0-1322 GCF_001635395.1 Sulfitobacter sp. HI0129
CTCGGTGGTTTGGCATTGCTGAAGCATCGGCTTGGCACGATCGAGGACAAAACCGCGCTCAAACTGCTCGATACGGCGACCCGGAATGGCGACAGGCTGCTGGTTCTCGTCAACGATATTCTGGATGCCCAAGCCCTGAGCGAGGGCAAGGTATCGGTGACGCGTAAACCCGTGGACCTCACGAAAGTGGTCGTTTCGGCAGTCGAAAACTGCCGGGCCTATACCGAGAAACTCGGGGTCACTTTCGACGTCGACGTTCCGGCGGGAAAGCTCGAAGCTCTGACTGACAGCGCGCGCGTTACACAAGTTCTGGCCAATCTTATTTCGAACGCGGCGAAGTTCACGACCTCGGGGGATGTGGCGACGGTGAGTTTGAGGAAGATAGACGAAAAGGCGCGTATCGAGGTCACGGACCACGGGATGGGAATACCGGCGGAACGACAGCACGCGATCTTTTTGCCTTTTCATCAGGTCAACCCGGGCACAACAGGTTCCATCAAAAGCAGCGGTCTGGGTCTGAGCATTTCAAAACAACTGATTGACTTGCTGGGGGGTGAGATCGGGTTCAGTTCCGTCGAAGGCGTGGGAACGACGTTCTGGATTGAGCTGGACCTTATTACAGAAAAGCCGCTGAGCTTTCGGGAGGAGCGGCCTGTTCTGGTACCATAGCTGTTCGGGAAGGGTGGACATTGTCAGAGCTATCCTGCGCACCTGCGTTCGGGTTCCGCCCTTCCTCAGGTCTAAAGCGCCACCTCGATCAGCGAAGGGCCAGAGCCGGTAAGGCCTGCGTCCATCGCGGCCTCCAGTTCTTCGCAGGTGGTGACGCGCTGTGCCTCCACACCCATGGACCGCGACATCTGCACCCAGTCGAGCGTGGGGCGGTTCAGCGTCAGCATGTCGATGGCGCGCGGGCCGGGGTTCTGGACGCCCACGTTGGTCAGCTCTCCGTGCAGGATCCGGTAGCTCTGGTTGGCAAAGATCAGCACCGTGATGTCCAGCGCCTCCCGCGCCATGGTCCAAAGCGCCTGCACGGTATACATCGCCGAGCCGTCGCCGATCAGACCCAGAACCTTGCGTTCCGGGCAGGCAATGGCGCAGCCGATGGCCAGTGGCATTCCGTACCCGATGGAGCCACCGCAGTTATTCAGCCATGTATGCCGTGCCGCCCCCTTCGTAGCGGGAGAGAACCCGCGCCCGCTGGTCACGGATTCGTCCACGACGATGCCGTCTTCGGGAATGGCACGGGCGATGACAGCCGCCAGCGCGTCCAGCGTGATCGGGCCTTCGGGGCGGGCGGGCAGGTCGGGTTGCGCCACATGGGC
>NZ_LWGH01000624.1:0-2099 GCF_001635395.1 Sulfitobacter sp. HI0129
GGGCTGCGGTTTGCGGCCCGCGTTCGGGATTGCCGACCTCAGCCCGCAAGGCGGGTTTCGGCGGGCTGCGTTTCCCGCATGGCGCGGGCAAGCGCGATCCAGAAAGCCGGCCCCAGCGTATCGCGCCGGGTGGCCGCCCCGCCGGGCGGGGGGAGAGACAGTGCGAAACCGGACTGCCGGGTGGCGAGACGGTCGTGGAAGTTTTCGTTCCATCTGCGGGCATTGTCATACATCCGCTCTTCCTCCGCCTCCGTGTAGAGGGTTGTCGGGCGGTTGCAGCCGGGTGCGGCCTGCAGCACCGCACGCACGGTCTGCAGCAGGTCGGCGCAGGCGGCTTCGGGCCGGGCGACCATGGAGGCGACCCATGCCACCAGCGGCTCGGGCGAGACATTGGCGCGCACCGGGCCGATGCCGAGTTTGCGGGGAAGGGTTGGATCGCAGCCCGCCGCCTGCAGAAGCCGTTCGACGATGTCGCCCCCGTCGCGCGCGGCTGCATAATCGACGTAGCGCACAGCGTCGGCCCCGAAAGCGGCGCAAAGCCGTTGGTCCAGCGCAGCGTAGTCGAGGTGCAGACCGGCGGCGAAGCCCGTGCGCAGCGCCGATTGCAGGAATTCGGCCCAATAGGGCGGCGCCTGTTTCTTCGCCAGTTCGAGGTAGACCGACTGCAGGAACGACGGTTGATCCCGCAGCAGGCAGACCACGCGCACCTCTTCGAAGGCGGAGGCCCAGCGGCGGATCGCCGGCAGATCGGGCTGCATGCAGGGCTGGCCGCGGGAAAGCTCCTCCGTGCTCAGCAGGATGGTGTGATCGCTTGCCGCGTACCGGCGGGCGAGCGCCTGCCACGCGGCGGCGGATCCGCCTGCATAGGTGAAGGCGGGCGGCAGGCTGACCCAATCGGCGACGAGCCCGTGGTGGCCCTGCGCCGAACCCATGCGGGGATAGATCAACCCGTGGCTGCGAAACCCTTCCCTATGGGTGGCGAAGACCTGCTGTATCGTGGTGCTGGCGGTCTTGTGGGTGCCGATATGCAGGATCAACCGTGCCATGTGCTGCACCCCCCACGTTCTGCCGCGCGCCGCCAGTTGCCCATCGTGTCGATCAGCGCGGTGCCGTATTGGCGCGACGGCTCCATCGCGGCCCTTTCCCCCCATTCGTTCCACGCGTTGACGAAAAGCTCGTTGCGGTAGGATCCGGCAAGCCGGCGGCAGGCGAGGCCCCGCAGCCAGCGCCGGAAGGCGGCGGGGTTGGCCCCATGGGCGATATGGGCATCCCTGCCGCGCCGGGCGGTATTGTCCCACGACGGCATGATCCCGGCGATGAGGTTGGGGGGGCGGTTCCAGTCCGTCGCAAGCGCATTGGCGATGACCGCTTCGTAATCGTAGATGAGGCCGCGAAAGGCCGCGCCGGGCCGGGGCGTGCCGGGAGGCAGGTCGCGCGGCGGGCCGCCTACGAGGTAATCGCCCGGAGTCACCAGTCCGTGGGGCGGCATTTCGATCTGGAAATCGAAAAGATCCTCCGGCAGCGCGGAAAGCCCGGGCAGGTGAAAGCGCACCGCGCCCAATTCGACCTCTCCAACGCCGAGGTCCCGCCACGCCTGCCGCAGCGCCGCGACGGAGGCCGCCGGGTCCGGCATGTCGCCGGGGCGGTAGATCACGAAACGCGGGCGCGTCCCGTCGGGGCGCTGGTAGCGCGGATCGCGCATGTAACGTGCGACGGATCCGGCGAGCGCTTGCTCAAAGCCCGGGGGATAGGTCTGTGCGATCAGTGTCTCCCCGCTCAGCCCGTCCCAGTTGCGCCGCCAGCTTTCATTGGCCCAGCAGAGATAAAAGGGAAAATCGATCTCCGGCCGGTCCAGAAGCCCCTGCAGGGGCGCGTCCAGCAGGGGGGTGCCGTTGAACCAGTAGTGATGGCAGCAGAAAGCGTCGATCCCGGCGCGTCGGGCCAGTGCCGTCTGTTCGCCCAAGACCTCCGTCCGGGTCAGGTCGTAGAACCCCAGCCCCTGCGGCAGGGCGGGCTGGGCGTGGCCGGGAAACTGGGGTCGGGCGGCGGTAACGGCCTGCCATTCGGTGTAGCCCGGCCCCCACCACGCGTCGTTCTGC
>NZ_LWGH01000625.1:0-3283 GCF_001635395.1 Sulfitobacter sp. HI0129
TCCATCCGGAAAAGAGCCAGACGACGGGCCTGCGCCTCATCTCCAATTTCCTGTCATGGTCCCCCTGACGAACGCCTTTTGGCGCGGTGGCCGTTCCCAAGGCTAGCGGATTCGCTGCCAGGTCATTTCCCGGCATTGCTGGGCATCACAGGGACGCAGCAGGATCCGGTTGCCGTCCACCGACAGGCGGGTGTCGAACACCCTGTTGACCTTGGGGTCCCAGAATTTGCCGCGATAGCTGCCATCCTCCTGCTGGGCCATGTCCCAGACCATGCGCCGCCCTACCGCGCCGGAACGCTTGTCGATGCCGCGCCGGTCGGTCACACGCTCCACCCAGACACAGAGCTCTTCGCCGCAGGGCTTGGCGCGCACCTGCATGACACGCCCGTTGGTATCGGGGGCCGTGCGCCACAGCCCCAGCGCCACCTCGGCCCATGCGGGCAAAGCCCCCGCGCAGCCGAGGAACAAAAGTAGAAATATGGTACGTCCAAATGCCATCCCGCATCACTCCCCAAAGCGATACTTGGCGCCCTGAAAATGCAAAGGGCGCAGAGGAATGATACTCCTCCGCGCCCTTTTTCTCAATGCCGGGGTGGCTTTGCCGTCAGACAGGACGCCTCGATCCTGCTGCCGTAGCCTCTTCGCTTACTGCACGCGCGCCCATGTCTGCTTGGAACAGAGCAGCCCGCCCGCGATGCACCCCGAAAGCTTCAGCCGGTCACCGTTCACGGTCATCTTGCCGATGTAGACCTTGTTGTTGGACGGCCGCCAGACCCGCCCGGCATAGTTGCCTTTGCCATCCGGCACCATGGAGCGCACCAGCTGCTTGCCGATATTTTCGGATTTGTACTCGCCGGAGCTGTTGAACGTCCGGTCGATCGTGCCGCAGACCGCGTTGCCGCAGGGCACCATCTTGATATGGGCATAGGACCCGTCGTCCACCTGAGTCTGCCAAATGCCGAGTGCCGGGTCTGCCTGTGCCGCCCCGGCCAGTCCGAGGGCCAGAACCGTCGTCGCGATAAGTCTCTTCATTGATCTCTCCTCCCGATCTGGGCGGCATCACACTCCATCCTCCCCGCGCGAGGCAAGGTTGACCTAAGGTCCGTTTGCATATCGTGACGCAACGTGCAAAACCGCCGACAAACCGTGCAGAAGGGCGTGCCCAGATGATCCTCTACCCCGCTATCGACCTCAAGGACGGCAAGGCCGTGCGCCTCATCCATGGCGAGATGGACAGCGCAACGGTCTTCAACGACGATCCCGCCGCACAGGCGCGCAGTTTCGTCGAGGCGGGCTGCGAATGGCTGCATCTGGTGGATCTCAACGGTGCCTTTGCTGGCCGCCCCGTGAACGCCGCCCCGGTGGAAGCGATCCTGAAGGCCTGCGACGTGCCCGCCCAACTGGGGGGCGGCATCCGCGACATGGCGACCATCGAGGCATGGATCGAAAAGGGACTCGCCCGGGTGATCCTCGGTACCGTGGCGATCGAGAATCCCGCGCTCGTGCGCGAGGCCGCGCGCGCCTTTCCGGGCAAGGTCGCGGTGGGCATCGACGCCCGCGCGGGCAAGGTGGCGACAAAGGGCTGGGCCGAGCGGACGGACGTGGACGCCACCGAACTGGCCAAATCCTTCGCCGACGACGGTGTCGCGGCCATCATCTATACCGACATCGACCGGGACGGCGCGATGGGCGGGCCGAACGTGGATGCGACGGCGGCGCTGGCGCGGGCGGTTTCCATCCCCGTCATCGCCTCTGGCGGGGTCTCATCGCTCGATGACCTCTCCGCGCTGAAACAGACCGGCGTCATCGCAGGGGCGATCAGCGGGCGCGCGCTCTATGACGGGGCCATCGATCTGGCGCAGGCGCTGAAGCTTCTGTCCGCCTGAGCGCGCGGCATGATCTTGCCCCCCCGCCCCTCCGCCGCTATTGCAGCCCCATGCTGAAGACGCGCATCATCCCCTGTCTCGACGTGGCCGATGGCCGCGTGGTCAAGGGCGTGAACTTCGTCGGGCTGCGCGACGCGGGCGATCCCGTCGATGCCGCAATCGCCTATGACGCCGCCGGCGCGGACGAACTTTGCTTTCTCGACATCCACGCCACCCATGAAAACCGCGGCACGATGTTCGATCTCGTGCGCCGCACAGCAGAACATTGCTATATCCCGCTCACGGTGGGCGGCGGCGTCCGTTCGGCGGCGGATGTGCGGGCGCTGTTGCTGGCGGGGGCTGACAAGGTCAGCTTCAACTCGGCCGCCGTGGCCGACCCCGACGTCATCGCGCGCGCCGCCGACCAGTTCGGCAGCCAGTGCATCGTCTGCGCCATCGACGCCAAGACCGTCGCCCCCGACAGGTGGGAAATCTTCACCCACGGCGGGCGCAAACCCACGGGCATCGACGCGGTCGAATTCGCACGCACCGTCACCGCGAAGGGGGCCGGTGAAATCCTGCTGACCTCCATGGACCGCGACGGTACGCGGGCGGGTTTCAACCTGCCCATGACCCGCGCCATCGCGGATGCGGTCGATGTTCCGGTCATCGCTTCGGGCGGGGTCGGCACGCTCGATCATCTGGTCGAAGGGGTGCTGGAAGGTGGCGCTTCCGCCGTGCTCGCGGCCTCCATCTTCCACTTCGGCACCTATACGATCCACGAGGCCAAGCAGCATATGGCTGCCGCCGGCATCCCCATGAGGCTGACATGAGCACCGACAGGCTGGCGGAGCTTGCCGCGATCATCGACGCCCGCAAGACCGCCGATCCCGACAGCAGCTGGACAGCGCAGCTTTTGTCCAAGGGCCCGGAAAAATGCGCCGAGAAATTCGGCGAAGAAGCGGTGGAAGCCATCATCGAAGCCGTGCGCGGCGACCGCGACGCGCTGACGCGCGAGGCGGCGGATGTGCTCTATCATCTGCTGGTCATGCTGGCGGCGCGGGATGTGCCGCTGGGGAACGTGCTGGATGAGCTGGAGCGTCGGCAATCGCGCTCCGGCATCGCGGAGAAAGCGGGTCGCTGAGCAACCGCGCGGCTTCTGCGGCGCTCACAGCTTGCTTGAAATGATCCCCGTGGCGAAACCGCCCATGCGCAACTCGCCGAAAAGGCGCTGGTATTCGATCTTGGGGCAGCGATCCTGGATCACGTCGATCCCCCGCGCCTCCGCCTTGGCGGCGGCCTCGGCATGGGTCACGCCGATCTGCATCCAGATGGTGCGCAGATCCGGGCAATCGGCCAGCGCCTCTTCCACCACCTCCGGCACCGCCTCCGACCGGCGGAAAATATCGACCATGTCG
>NZ_LWGH01000626.1:0-1735 GCF_001635395.1 Sulfitobacter sp. HI0129
GCCGACATCCTTGACCGTATCCATGATCACAAGATCAACCGGCTCGACGAACTGCTGCCTTGGCAGTGGAGAATAGCTCGCCCATGACGAGCGTCTTCGTCTCTATCGGCATGTATGCGCTGGCTGCTCTCGCCGAGATCGCGGGATGCTTCGCGTTCTGGGCCTGGCTACGGCTTGACCGCTCTGCCCTCTGGCTTATCCCAGGCGCCATCTCCCTCGCCCTGTTCGCATACTTGCTGACGCGGGTTGAGGTCGAGTTTGCCGGTCGGGCATATGCGGCCTACGGCGGCATATACATCGCAGCATCGATCGCCTGGCTTTGGGCCGTAGAGGGGCAGATCCCGACCCGATGGGATATCATCGGCGCAGTCTTTTGTCTGACCGGCATGGCGATCATCTTGGTCGCGCCGATGCTTCAGGAGTAACCCGCGGTCTCAATCGGGCGGTTACACGATGCGCTGGTCCTGGCCGAGATGGGGCGCGCTCTACAGCTGGCTCCGGCGAGCCCGCGTTCTGCCGAACGGCAGCGTTTGTCTGAACTTACCGCCCACCGGGCGGGCATAACCACCATGATCGTTGCGGAGAAAAACCGCTTGAGGACAGCGCAGGATCCATGGATTCGGCGCAACATCTCTCAGCACATCAAGACCCTGCAAGCCAGTCTCGCGAAAGCCGAGGCAGAGATGGAAGCCGTAATCCAAGGACAGGGCGATTTGCGCGAGCAAGCTGCGCGCCTACGCCAAGTCAAAGGGATCGGGCCCGTCGTCTCAGCAACCTTGATCGCGCAGCTGCCTGAACTTGGTCAGCTTGACCGCCGAAGGATCGCGGCTCTCGCCGGACTCGCACCACATGCGAATGGCTCCGGACATCGACGCGGCAAACGCAGCATATGGGGTGGACGCGGCACGATCAGGCGCACCCTCTATCTGGCAGCACTCACCGCCAGCAGGTTCGACCCGCGGTTCAGGGCGTTCAAGGAGCGCCTGCTTGCGGCTGGAAAGGCCAAAAAGCCCGTCATCGTCGCTTGCGCGCGCAAGCTCCTGACCGTTCTCAACGCAATGATCAAAACTGGAACGGCCTACCGAGACGCCATCGTTTGAAACACAGTTGCTACTCAAGAGTTGGAGCCTCCGGCAAACCCGGCGCGGTTCAGAGCTTCGCCCTGTTCCTCGCCATCACGGCGTTGCGGATGCTGTCGGGCGCGCTGGCGACGTTTTCCTGAGGGCGGGGACAACCGACAGGATCGGTCGCCCCCGCTAGGCCATGTTCCACCGGGTCAGGGCATTTCCAGCAGGCGGGGGAGCGCCAGTGCCAGGATCGGGAAGACCACGACCACCAATAGGCGCAGCAGGTCGGCCCAGAGGAAGATGGTGATCCCCCGGAAGATGGTCTTCAGCGATATGTCCGGTGCCATCGAATTGAGGATGAAGACGTTCATCCCGATCGGCGGCGTGATGAGGCCGATCTCGACGGTCATCACGAGGACGATGCCCCACCACACCGGGTCATAGCCCATCTGCACGACCAGCGGGAAGGTGAAGGGCAGGGTGATGAGAAGCGCCGACATCGTGTCGAAGATGCTGCCCAGGATCAGGTACATCACGATCAGCACGGCGATCACCAGCGCCGGGCTCAGCCCCCAGACCTGCATCAGGTTGACCAACTCGTCGGGCATCCGCGTCGCCGAGACGAAGTAGCCGAAGATCGTGGCGCCGAACAGGATGAGATAGATCAT
>NZ_LWGH01000627.1:0-458 GCF_001635395.1 Sulfitobacter sp. HI0129
CGTTTGCCGTTGGCGCAGCCCGTCGCATAGATGTATTCGGCAATCGGGGTGGAGCCGACGAAGCCGATGGACTGGATGACATCGTCGTGCAGGATCGCGTCGACGGCTTCCTTGTCGCCGTTGACCACCTGCAGGATGCCCTTGGGCAGGCCCGCTTCCTCGGCCAGTTCGGCCAGCATCAGCGGGACGGAGGGGTCACGCTCGGACGGTTTGAGGATGAAGGCATTGCCGCAGGCGATGGCGGGGGCGAACATCCACATGGGGATCATGGCCGGGAAGTTGAACGGCGTGATACCGGCAGTGACACCGAGCGGCTGGCGCATCGAATACATGTCGATGCCCGGGCCCGCGCTGTCGGTATATTCGCCCTTCAGAAGCTGCGGCGCGCCGATGCAATATTCCACGACCTCGAGCCCGCGCTGCACGTCGCCCGCGGCATCGGGCAGCGTCTTGCCATG
>NZ_LWGH01000628.1:0-2101 GCF_001635395.1 Sulfitobacter sp. HI0129
AAAGGCCCCGAGCGTGTCAAGAAGCATCATGTCTCCGGCCTTGAGGCCAATATAGGCCCCTACCCGCTTCACAGCGACAAAAGCCCGCGTTTTGGGCACAGCTACCTGTTCACCGGCTTGGGCAAGTTGCTCTGCAATGCCAAGACCCGGTGTCGGCTTGCGCCATCCTGAGGGCTGCCACGCGATGGGCATATCTCTCCCGTGCTGAGGCATACCTGCCTCAGTCGCTCCAGACGGAGCATCACTGAATTTTTCCATGTTTTGTCAGCAGACAAAGAAATCCCGTTCGCTCGGAAGCGTTTTCTCTTGTGTGGCGATTCGGTGGCTGCTAGATTCTAGGTGTCTAATCTAAGAATTGCGCTCTGCGCAGCAGCCCTCGAAGCTTCGGTTTCGGGGGTTTTCTTTGTTTACCTTTCCTCCTTTCTGCTCGTCCTCACTTGTCATCCTCCGAGTTTACATCTGTAAATTCGGCGTAGGATCTCTTGATGATGTCCTCGAGATTGCTCTCAAGCCAGTTTGCGAACTCAGCACTTGTGCCGGACTTCTTCACTGAAAGAGATACGCTCCCTCGGCCTGCTTTGATGACGACACCGTCCATCGGCGTAATCTCACTAGGACCGCTGGACGCTTTCGTTCCGCGCTTGCTTGCTTCCTTGATCAGCGCTTCCAACCGCTCATCAGACGTCAATGAGGCGCTGATCTTGGTCAGCAGGTCGAGTGCGGCTTTCTCGGTGAGCTTCCGTTCGAGGAATAGCTCGGCAAGGTATGTCCACCTCGGCCTGCCGGATTTGGGTGCTGCACCTATCAGGTCGCCCACTCGGGACGGGACATTCTGCGTTACCTTCGTAAGGTGCGAATGCCCTGAGGCTGAAAGATTCAAAACCTGGCGCACTGTCGCACTTTCGTGACCCGCAGCTTGGATCGCTTCTGCAAAGCGCGCCTTCTCATAGAACGAAAGGTTGCGGCGTGCCGCATTTTCCAGCCCTTTGGCCAACAAGGCGGTGGCGTCATCGACATCCTGAACGTTTGCACGCACCTTGATGCCGAGCTCCCGGCACGCCTTCAGGCGGCGGCGGCCATAGATCGCTTCGAAGCGCCCGTCGGCAGCCTTGGAGCGCCGAACGAGGATTGGGACCTGCTGACCGCCTTCGCGGATGCTATTCTTGAGCGCCTCGAAACCCTCATCGTCATCCTCGGCGTTTACAGCTGTAAATTCATCCAATCGATCCTTCGGCCCCCAATCATCAATCAGACCGGGATCAATCTCACGGATAGACGCCAGTGACCCCTGAAGAGCTCCTAATGCTGGTGCACTAGTCTTGGGAGTCTTCTCAGTCGAAGTGCTGCTGGAGCGCGCGATGGTGTTCGCGATCCCCGACATATCTCGAAGTGACTTCCTTGCCATTACTTACGCCCCCATGACTGGTGGATCATGACCTCCACTTCGTGGCCAACGGCATCCATCGAACCTTTTGCGCGATCGTACGTCGCGCGAGTCATCTCAGAGCGCACGACTTCATAGATGGATTGTTTGAGCATGGTCGCATCACTGATTGCTGTGCTCTTGAGAGCGGTCGCCGACATGACGCGATCTTGGAACAGCGCACGCATAAACGAGGTCAGCTGTTGCGAGGGCACATCCGTTGGCTCGTCCCGCGTGATCAGGAACTTGAAGTGATCATACTGTAGAGTCGCGCCGGCGTCCTCGATCACCCCCATGTAGGCACCGGCAAGTTCGAGGAACTGTGCGGTCGACGAAACATCCAACATCGAAGGCGTCAACGGGACGATCAGCGAACTTGCCGCGGCCATTCCAGCAATGGTCAAAAAGCCCAGCTGTGGTGGGCTGTCCATCAAGACAAGGTCGAAATCACCTTCGACCTGGGACAATGCGTTTCGGATGCGCGTAAAGAACGGCTGGTCAGGGTTCGAATGGACAGCAGATTCAGTCTCGAATTCAGACAACATGAGGCGCGACGGCGCAATCGAAAGCCCGGGGAAGTAGGTGGGAACGACGACATCGGCCATGCTTACTGGATCGTCGTAACGGATCGCGTCATAGACAGTCAGCCCATCAAACTCGATTTCCGGGCTGATGCCG
>NZ_LWGH01000629.1:0-1290 GCF_001635395.1 Sulfitobacter sp. HI0129
GTCCAAGGGCGGCGATCGTCTTGATGATGGAAATGTTCATGGCGTCCTCGCTTTTCTCTGTCTGAACCGGTTCTGGCGGCCAAATAGGGCGAGTTTGCGACCGAAATATATTTCCTTCGTGAATTTTACGCGTTTTTGAGGTGTCAATCCTCAGTTATTGAGACTGCGTGCAAGTGGATCAATTCCGCGGACGGCTCCGCCATCCGCCGCGCCGGCGAGGCGCCTGCAAGGTGGTCAGGCCATCCCGCAGCACAACCGTCATCGGGTGCTCCTCCACCGCATCCTGTCGGGTCAGCAAACTGCGGATGAGACCGGGCGTATCGGCATCGAGCGGTAGGCTCAGCGCCCAGTCGAGGAAGATCGACCGGCATTCGGAGGCGGTGATCCCGTCGATCCGGTACGCCTCATAAATGAGGCCCTTGGGATCCTCGGGTGCATGCTTTTCGGTCATTCCTGCTCCGCCCTTGCGCCGACGCTGCGCGAGATGGCCCTATCTATCTGTTCGCGCGCAGTTTTATAGGTATCCAGCATCTTGCGCTCCAGTGCGGGCAGGTCATCGACGCCAAGGCTGCGGCAAAGAAAGGCGATCCCCGCCTGCCCCAGCCGGTCCGCATCTATGGGCTTCGAAGACAACAGTCGCGCCGCACATTGCAGGGCCCAGCAGTTGTCGTAGCATTCCTCCAGCACGCGGACCTCGTCTTCGTTCAGCAGCGCCGCCCGAACCCCGGCGCGCAGACCGGCGGGCACGTCCCCCGCCATTTCGCCAGCGACAAGCGCGCCCGCCTGCGCGAGCAGTTCGATGTCCTGCAGGCGGCCCGGTCCGATCTTGGCATCGAAGGGGCCGTGGGGAGACTTCGCATCGGCGATTCGGGTCCGCATGCGGGCCATTTCCTCGACGATACCGGGACCGGCTGTCTCACGCCCAATGATCTCGCGTCGCAGCGCCTCCACGTCTTCCCCCAGATCGGCGGGCCCCGCCACGATCGCGGCGCGCGTCAGCGCCAGATGTTCCCAGACCCACGCCTGTTCACGCTGATAGCTCTTGAAAGCGGCAAGGCTGGTGGCGACAGGCCCCTGATTGCCCGAAGGCCGCAGCCGCATGTCCACCTCGTAGAGCTTGCCCTGGCTCATCGGGGCGGTCATCGCCGTGATCATCGCCTGCGTGAGCCGCGCGAAATAGGGCCGCGTGGCCAGCGGGCGCGGCCCGTCCGATCCTTCGTCCTCCCGGGGATCGTAAATCACGATCATATCGAGGTCGGATGTCGCCGTCAGCATCCCCGCGCCCAGCGA